>NZ_JBHUTX010000005.1:0-224824 GCF_042671245.1 Streptomyces sp. NPDC057099 | reverse complement strand
GCGGACCCGTCGGAGCCGAAGCAGGCGTCTCCCCGGGCGTGGACTGGCTCGCCGAACCCTCCGCCGCCGAACGCGCACGGCGCGGACCAGCCGGAGCCGGAGCTTCCGAGGCACCGGCAGCCGCCTGGCTCGCCGAACCCTCCCCCGCCGTGCGGTTACGACGCGGACCCGTCGGAGCCGAAGCAGGCGTCTCCCCGGGCGTGGACTGGCTCGCCGAACCCTCCGCCGCCGAACGCGCACGGCGCGGACCAGCCGGACCCGGAGCTTCCGGGGCACCGGCAGCCGCCTGGCTCGCCGAGCCCTCCCCCGCCGTGCGCGCCCGCCGCACAGGGCGTTCGCCGGCGGGGCGGGGCGGGCGGTCGGCTGCTGGTCGGGCCGTGCCGCGGGTCGGGCGGGACGGGGCCGGGGGGAGTTGGCCCTTGAGGGGGCCCCATTCGTTGGGGTCGGGGACGCCCGGTGGGAGCATCTGGCGGCGTTTGGGGCCGCCGTGTTCCGACTCGCCGGGTTCCTTCGCGCCGGGCCAGGCCTTGGCGACGCGGGCGGCCAGGACGAAGTCCTTGCGCAGGGGGTGGCCTTCGAAGCTGTCGGGCAGGAGCAGGTGGTCGAGTGCCGGGTGGCCTTCGAAGGCGATGCCGAACATCTCGTGCGTCTCGCGTTCGTGCCAGGCGGCGCCCGCGTAGACACCGACCGCCGAGGGCAGGGCGGGGGACTCGTGCGGGATCGTCGTACGCAGGAGGAGGCGGCGGAGGGGGGACAGGGCCGCGATGTGGGCCGTGACGCGGAAGCCCGTGCCCGGTTCGTCGACCGCGCTCAGCCAGTCGAAGTAGGTGCAGCCGAGGCGGTCGCGGGCGGTCTCCAGGGCCGCGATCCAGGTCGCCGGGGGGACGTCGACCGTCAGGACCTCGTACGACTCCTCGGCCGTGGTGTCCGGGCCGAAGAGTTCCTCGGTGGCGGCGGGCAGCCAGCCGACCACGGTCATCGCCCCTCCCCCGACGCCGAGTCCGAGTCCGAGGACGGTGGCTTCACCAGGCCGCTCTGCAGCGCCGCCGCGGAGGGGCGTTCCGTGCCGTACCGCTCCCCCAGCGACTCGCGGGCGATCTTCTCCTGGAGCTTGAGGATGCCCTGGAGCAGCGCCTCGGGGCGGGGCGGGCAGCCGGGGACGTAGACGTCGACGGGGATGATCTGGTCGACGCCCTTGGTGACGGAGTAGGAGTCCCAGTAGGGGCCGCCGCAGTTGCTGCACGCGCCGAAGGAGATGACGTACTTGGGCTCCGGCATCTGCTCGTAGAGGCGCTTCACGGCCGGCGCCATCTTGTCCGTGACCGTGCCGGAGACGACCATCAGGTCGGCCTGGCGGGGGCCCGGGGCGAACGGGATGACGCCGAGCCGGATGAAATCGTGGCGGGCCATCGACGCGGCGATGAACTCGATCGCGCAGCAGGCGAGGCCGAAGTTGAAGACCCAGAGCGAGTAGCGGCGGCCCCAGTTGAGGATCACCTTCATCGGCTCGGGTGCGAGGCGCGCGAGGGCGCCGAGCCGCTTCGGTTCCGGAAGCAGCACGGGTTCAGGGCCGGCGGGGGTCACGTCGGGGGTCACGTCCATGCCAGGACGCCCTTCTTGTATGCGTAGAGCAGGCCCACGGCCAGGAAGCCGAGGAAGATGAACATCTCCACCAGGGTCGCCGCGCCGTAGCCGGGGGCGGCGAAGACGGTCGCCCAGGGGAAAAGGAAGATCGAGTCGACGGCGAAGATCACGTAGAGGAAGGCGTAGACGTAGTAGCGGACCTGGGTGTGGGCCCAGCCCTCGCCGACGGGGTCGACGCCGCACTCGTAGGTCAGGAGCTTCTCGGGCGTGGGGACCACGGGCCGCAGCAGGCGGCCGGCCCCGAAGGCGACGGCGACGAACAGCACGCCGACGACGGCGAGCAGTCCGACGACCGAATAGGACTGGAAGTAGTCCGCCGCGACGACGGTCGTGGTGACGACGGTCGGTTCCGGCACGTCCGTCCCTCGCTCCCTTGAAACTCGGACCTGGCGCGACGATCCCCCGGCTCACCCGGACGCCGCTGTTCGACGATCTGTACGCACGGGAGTCTAGGCCCTGATAAAGGCAGGGTAAGCAGCCCGTCACGCCCTGGCATGCGGGGGTGGGGTTTTCCTCAGTCGATCCTGGCGGACCACCTCATGGCGCGGCTGCCCGCGGCCGGGCACGCTAGCGCACATGACCGAACGCTTCCCGTCCACCGGCTCGAAGGCGGCCGCGACGACGGCCGGGCCGGACGACCGCCCGCCACCGCCCCGGTTCGCCTACGACCGGCACACCTGGAAGGAGATCGCGCACCTCCTGGCGAACCTTCCTCTCTCCCTGCTCGGATTCACCTATGTCATGACGGTGCTGTTCACCAGCGTCTGGCTGACCGTCACGGTGATCGGGTTCCCACTGCTCGCGGCCGGACTCATGGGCGCGCGACAGCTGGGCAAGCTGGAGCGGGCGCGGGCCAGGGCGCTGCTCGGGGTGCGGGTGGACGAGCCGAGCCGGCTGCCGCTGCGCGGCTCGGGCGGCTTCCTCGCCCAGGTGTGGATGTCGCTGAAGGACCCGGTGGGCTGGCGTGCGGTGCTGTACGAGTTCATACGGCTGCCGTGGGGCGTGGTCACCTTCACCATCACGCTGACCTCGCTGTTCGTACTGTGGCCGGTGCTGCCGTTCATCGCGCGGGGGCTCGCCAACGCCGACCGGGCCATGGTGCGCGGACTGCTGTCGCCCTCGGACGAACTGGAGCGGCGCATCGCCGAGCTGGAGTCGGACCGGGGAGTCGTGGTCGACACGGCCGCGGCCGACCTGCGGCGCATCGAACGGGATCTGCACGACGGGGCGCAGGCCCGGCTGGTGGCCCTGGCCATGGGTCTCGGCCTGGCCAAGGAGAAGGTGCTGGAGGACCCCGACGCGGCGGCGGCGATGGTCGAGGAGGCGCACGGCGAGGTGAAGCTGGCGCTCCAGGAGCTGCGGGATCTGGCCCGCGGGATCCATCCGGCGGTGCTGACCGACCGCGGCCTGGACGCGGCCCTGTCCTCGGTCGCCTCGCGCTGCACGGTCCCGGTGAAGGTGACGGTCGACCTGCCCGCGCGGCCGGCCGCGGCCATCGAGGGCATCGCCTATTTCACCGTCTCGGAGCTGCTGCAGAACGTCAGCAAGCACGCGCGGGCGAGGTCGGCGTCGGTGGATGTGTGGTGCACGGCCGACCGGCTGCTCATCCAGGTGTGGGACGACGGGCGCGGGGGCGCGAGTCTCGACGGCGGTACGGGGATGAAGGGCCTGGCCGACCGGCTGGGCGCCGTGGACGGCCTGTTCGTCCTGGAGTCGCCCGAGGGCGGCCCGACGACGATCACGGCGGAACTGCCGTGGCGCAACCGCACGGACGCCTCCGCCGCGGGCACCGGCGGCCGCTGAGCCGAACCGGGAAACCGCTGGGCCGGAGGTGGGGAAAACCCCCCGTCCAAGACGCCGACGGACTCCATGGTCCGCCGACCTGCGGCGGAGCAGGGTGGAGGTATCGGGAGCACAGCAGCGGGACGAGGAGAAGGACGACGCCGATGGCCACGGAGTACGGACAGGGATACGGGTTCGACGGCGGGCCCGGGTTCGGCGGGGGCACCGCACGACGGCGGCACCGGCTGCCGGTCGCGCTGCGGGCGCCGGTCGAGGGCCGCACCTGGCGGGAGCTCGGCCATGTGCTGCTCAGCCTGCCGATCAGCATCGTGCTGTTCACCTACGCGGTCACGATGGTGTCGCTGGGGGCGGGGCTGCTGGTGACGTTCCTCGGCGTGCCGGTGCTGGCGGCGGCGCTCGCCGGGTGCCGTGGTTTCGGGGCGATGGAGCGGTTCCGGGCGCGGGCGCTGCTGGACCTGGAGGTGGCCGAGCCGGAGCCGCTGCGGATGCGGAAGCCGGGCGCCATGGCGTGGATGGGGGCCGTCCTCAAGAGCGGCGCCTCGTGGCGGGCCCTGCTGTACGCGCTGCTGCAGCTGCCGTGGGCGGTGTTCTCGTTCGCCGTCGCCGTGAACGTGTGGGTGCTGGGCTGGGGGCTGCTGACGTATCCGCTGTGGTTCTGGGTGTTCCCGATGTACGCCGGCCAGGACGGGATCCAGCTGTACGGCGACGAGACGCACCGGATCTACCTCGACAACCCGTTCGAGATCACGATGACCGCGCTGGTCGGGCTGCTGTTCACGATCGCCATGCCGTGGATCCTGCGGGCGCTGACGATGGTGGACCGGCTGCTGGTGCACGGGCTGCTCGGGCCGTCGCGGCTGGTCTCGCGGGTGGTGGAGCTGGAGTCGGACCGGGGGGTCGTGGTCGACACGGCGGCGGCCGACCTGCGGCGCATCGAGCGGGATCTGCACGACGGGGCGCAGGCCCGGCTGGTGGCGCTGGCCATGGATCTGGGGCTGGCGAAGGAGAAGCTCCAGGAGGATCCGGAGGCGGCCGCGCGGATGGTGGACGAGGCGCACGGCGAGGTGAAGACGGCGCTGCAGGAGCTGCGGGACCTGGCCCGGGGGATCCATCCCGCGGTACTGACGGACCGGGGGCTTGACGCGGCGCTGTCGGCGGTGGCGTCGCGGTGCACGGTGCCGGTGCGGGTGGAGGTCGATCTGGCGGAGCGGCCGGCGCCGGCGATCGAGGGGATCGCGTACTTCACCGTCTCGGAGCTGCTGCAGAACGTCAGCAAGCACGCGGGGGCTACCTGGGCGGGTGTGGAGGTCTGGCGGGTCGAGAACCGGCTGATGTTGCAGGTCGTGGACAACGGGCGGGGTGGGGCCGATGTGTCCCGGGGGTCCGGTCTTGCCGGGCTGGCGGAGCGGCTCGATGCGGTGGACGGGATCCTGGTGGTGGACTCGCCTGCGGGCGGGCCGACGCGGGTGACGGCGGAGTTGCCGTGGCGGGGGGCGTATGTGAGGTGACCTCCGGCGAGCCCCTCCCCTGTTCGGTCGGACAAGAAGGTCGGACAAGAAGGTCGGACAAGAAGCCCGTCCCACCCCCCATCCGCCCCCCGATCCTGAAATGCTGGACCCGTCGCACGGGTGGGCGCGGGGCCGATGTGGGTCGCGGACGGGCGGCGTCGGGCTGTGGGGGGCCGGAACATCGTGGAGGACAGGGTGCGGGTGGTCATCGCCGAGGACTCAGTGCTGCTCAGGGAGGGCCTGACCCGGTTGCTGACCGACCGCGGGCACGAGGTCGTCGCCGGGGTGGGTGACGGCGAGGCGCTGATCAAGACCATCACCGAGCTGGACGCGCAGGGCGAGCTGCCGGATGTCGTGGTGGCCGATGTGCGGATGCCGCCGACGCACACCGACGAGGGGGTGCGGGCTGCCGTGCGGCTGCGCAAGGCGCACCCGGGGCTCGGTGTGCTGGTGCTGTCGCAGTACGTGGAGGAGCGCTACGCCACGGAACTGCTCGCCGGGTCCAGCAGGGGCGTCGGCTATCTGCTGAAGGACCGGGTGGCCGAGGTCCGTGAGTTCGTGGACGCGGTGGTGCGGGTGGCCGACGGCGGTACGGCCCTCGACCCGGAGGTGGTCGCGCAGCTGCTGGGCCGCAGCCGTAAGCAGGACGTGCTCGCGGGGCTCACGCCGCGGGAGCGGGAGGTGCTGGGGCTGATGGCCGAGGGGCGGACGAACTCGGCGGTCGCCCGGCAGCTGGTGGTCAGCGACGGCGCGGTGGAGAAGCACGTCAGCAACATCTTCCTGAAGCTGGGGCTGTCGCAGAGCGACGGGGACCACCGCAGGGTGCTGGCCGTGCTGACGTACCTCAATTCCTGACATGGGCGGCACGGGTGCGTGATCACCCCAAAGTCGCGTCCAAGATGCGAATGACACAAAGAAGGCGACCCTTACGGTCGTAGGGTTGATCCTGGGAGGCCTGCGGGAAGGCCTGTCCGGGACAGCCGCCTCGAGGGAGGTCCAGTTCAGTGACCAGCCAGGTCAGTAGCCCAGCGGAGCAGGCCGACGGACCAGTCGTAGGAGAGCAGCGCAAAGCGGGGGGCGCCAAGGGCGTCCGCCGTCTCGACCGGGTGATCATCAGGTTCGCGGGGGACTCGGGTGACGGTATGCAGCTCACCGGTGACCGCTTCACCTCGGAGACCGCGTCGTTCGGCAACGACCTGTCGACGCTGCCGAACTTCCCGGCCGAGATCCGGGCGCCCGCCGGGACCCTGCCGGGTGTGTCGTCCTTCCAGTTGCACTTCGCCGACCACGACATCCTCACGCCCGGTGACGCGCCGAACGTGCTGGTGGCGATGAACCCGGCCGCGCTGAAGGCGAACATCGGCGACCTGCCGCGCGGCGCCGAGGTGATCGTCAACACGGACGAGTTCACCAAACGGGCGATGCAGAAGGTCGGCTACGACACCAGTCCGCTGGAGGACGGGTCGCTGGACGGCTATCACCTGCACCCGGTGCCGCTGACCACGCTCACCGTGGAGGCGCTGAAGGAGTTCGACCTCAGCCGCAAGGAGGCCGAGCGCAGCAAGAACATGTTCGCGCTGGGCCTGCTGAGCTGGATGTACCACCGGCCCACCGAGGGCACGGAGAGGTTCCTCAAGTCCAAGTTCGCGAAGAAGCCCGACATCGCGGCGGCCAACATCGCCGCGTTCCGGGCCGGCTGGAACTTCGGCGAGACCACCGAGGACTTCGCCGTCTCCTACGAGGTGGCCCCGGCGGCCACGGCGTTCCCGCCGGGTGTCTACCGCAACATCTCCGGCAACCTCGCCCTGTCGTACGGCCTGGTCGCCGCGAGCCGGCAGGCGGATCTGCCGCTGTATCTGGGGTCGTACCCGATCACTCCGGCGTCGGACATCCTGCACGAGCTGTCCAAACACAAGAATTTCGGCGTGCGCACCTTCCAGGCCGAGGACGAGATCGCCGGAATCGGGGCCGCGCTGGGCGCGGCCTTCGGTGGTTCGCTGGCCGTGACCACGACGAGCGGTCCCGGGGTGGCGCTGAAGTCGGAGACCATCGGCCTGGCGGTCTCCCTGGAGCTGCCGCTGCTGGTCGTGGACATCCAGCGCGGCGGCCCGTCGACCGGTCTGCCGACCAAGACCGAGCAGGCGGATCTGCTCCAGGCGATGTACGGGCGCAACGGCGAGGCTCCGGTGCCGATCGTCGCGCCGCGCACCCCGGCGGACTGCTTCGACGCGGCCCTGGAGGCGGCGCGGATCGCGCTGACGTACCGCACGCCGGTCTTCCTCCTCTCCGACGGCTATCTGGCCAACGGCTCCGAGCCCTGGCGGATCCCGGACCTGGACGAGCTGCCGGACCTGCGGGTGCAGTTCGCGCAGGGCCCGAACCACACCCTGGAGGACGGCTCCGAGGTGTTCTGGCCCTACAAGCGCGACCCGCGGACGCTGGCCCGGCCGTGGGCGATCCCGGGCACGCCGGGTCTGGAGCACCGGATCGGCGGCATCGAGAAGGAGGACGGCACCGGCAACATCTCCTACTCGCCGGCCAACCACGACTTCATGGTCCGCACCCGGCAGGCCAAGATCGACGGCATCGACGTCCCGGACCTCGTGGTGGACGACCCGCACGAGGCCAGGACCCTCGTCCTGGGCTGGGGTTCGACGTACGGGCCGATCACGGCGGCGGTGCGGCGGCTGCGCAGGGCCGGGGAGTCGGTCGCGCAGGCGCATCTGCGCCATCTCAACCCCTTCCCGAAGAACCTCGGCGCGGTCCTCGGGCGCTACGACAAGGTGGTGATCCCCGAGATGAACCTCGGGCAGCTCGCCACGCTCATCCGGGCGAAGTACCTGGTCGACGCGCAGTCGTACAACCAGGTCAACGGCATGCCGTTCAAGGCGGAGCAGCTCGCCGCGGCTCTGAAGGAGGCCATCGATGGCTGAGACGTCCACGCACGGCACGGGCACCATCGAATCGCTCTCCCTCGTCCCCAAGGCCGAGGCGAAGCAGTCGATGAAGGACTTCAAGTCCGATCAGGAAGTGCGCTGGTGCCCCGGCTGCGGCGACTACGCCATCCTCGCGGCGGTGCAGGGCTTCATGCCCGAGCTGGGTCTGGCGAAGGAGAACATCGTCTTCGTCTCGGGCATCGGCTGCTCCTCCCGGTTCCCGTACTACATGAACACGTACGGGATGCACTCCATCCACGGCCGCGCCCCCGCCATCGCCACGGGTCTGGCCTCCTCGCGCCGCGATCTGTCGGTGTGGGTCGTCACCGGTGACGGCGACGCGCTGTCCATCGGCGGCAACCATCTGATCCACGCGCTGCGCCGCAACGTCAACCTCAAGATCCTGCTGTTCAACAACCGGATCTACGGTCTGACCAAGGGCCAGTACTCGCCGACCTCCGAGGTCGGGAAGATCACCAAGTCGACGCCGATGGGCTCGCTGGACGCGCCCTTCAACCCGGTGTCGCTGGCGATCGGCGCGGAGGCCTCGTTCGTGGCGCGGACGGTGGACTCCGACCGCAAGCATCTGACGGAGGTGCTGCGCCAGGCCGCCGCCCACCAGGGCACGGCCCTGATCGAGATCTACCAGAACTGCAACATCTTCAACGACAACGCCTTCGAGGCCCTCAAGGACAAGCAGCAGGCCGAGGAGGCCGTGATCCGGCTGGAGCACGGCCGGCCGATCCGCTTCGGAGCCGACCTGGCGAAGGGCGTCGTGAGGGACCCGCTGACCGGGGATCTGAAGGTGGTCGCGGTGACGCCGGACAACGAGGACCGGGTGCTCGTCCACGACGCGCACTCCCCGTCCCCGACCACGGCGTTCGCCCTGTCCCGCCTGGCCGACCCGGACACCCTGCACCACACCCCGATCGGCGTCTTCCGTGCCGTGGACCGGCCCGTCTACGACACGCAGATGACCGACCAGCTCGACCAGGCGATCGAGCAGCACGGCAAGGGCGACCTGGGCGCGCTGCTGGCGGGCGGGGACACCTGGACGGTCGCCGGCTGAGCCCCTCCGAGGAACACCGAGGCCCGGGAGCGCTAGGAAGCGGCCCGGGTCTCGTCGTAGGTCAGACGGGCCTTCTCCACGTCGTCCATGCGGTCGTGGGTCCACTGGGCGAGGGACCTGACCTGCTCGGCGGCCTCGCGGCCCAGGTCGGTGAGGGAGTAGTCGACGCGGGGCGGGATCACCGGCTTGGCGTCCCGGTCGACGAGTCCGTCGCGCTCCAGGGTCTGGAGCGTCTGAGTGAGCATCTTCTCGCTGACGCCCCGGGCGCCGTTGCCGTACCGGCTGATCGCCCGGCGCAGCTCGCTGAAGCGGTACGGGCGCTCCATCAGCTCGATCAGGACGAGCACGCCCCAGCGACTGGTGACGTGTTCCAGGACGAGCCGGTACGGGCACAGGGCCTCGCCATCACTTACTGCCATGCCAGTACCTTACTTCAAAGTGGGTACTTTCCAAGAGTTAGCGCTACTCCTAGGGTTAGTGCCACCGCACCCCACAAGGAGAGTCATCACCATGAGCATCGTCGTCACCGGAGCCACCGGACAGCTCGGCCGTCACGTCGTGGAGCAGCTGCTGGAGAAGGTTCCCGCCGAGCAGATCACCGCGGTCGTCCGCGACGCCGAGAAGGCCGCCGGCTTCGCGGACCGCGGGGTGAGGATCGCGCTCGCCGACTACAACACCCCCGCGTCCTTCGACGGCCTCTTCGCCGCCGGTGACAAGGTCCTGCTGATCTCGGGCAACGAGTTCGACAAGGGCCGCGTCGCGCAGCACCAGGTCGTCATCGACGCCGCCAAGGCGGCCGGGGTCGCCCTGCTCGCCTACACCAGCGCCCCGGGCAGCCTGACCGCCGCGCTCGCCGACGACCACCGCGGCACCGAGGAGGCCCTGCTGAACTCGGGTGTGCCCTACGCGCTGCTGCGCAACGGCTGGTACCACGAGAACTACACCGAGAACCTCGCCCCGACGCTGGAGCACAACGCGGTCGTCGCCGCCGCCGGCGAGGGCAGGGTCTCCTCCGCCTCCCGCGCCGACTACGCCGCCGCCGCCGTCGCCGTACTGACCGGTGAGGGGCACGAGAACAAGACGTACGAGCTGGGCGGCGACACCGCGTGGAGCTTCGCCGAGTACGCGGCCGAGCTGAGCCGGCAGACCGGCAAGGAGATCACCTACAACGCGGTCACGCCCGAGGCCCTTACCGGCATCCTGGCCGGCGCCGGTCTGCCCGAGCAGTTCGCGCAGATCCTGGCCGGGGTCGACGCCTCCATCGAGAAGGGTGAGCTGGTCGTCCCGACCGGTGACCTGTCCCGTCTGGCCGGCCGCCCGACCACCCCGTTCTCCGAGGCCATCGCCGCGGCGCTCAAGGGCTGACATCCCCCCGGCGGGCCCTTGAGCCGCCCCACCCCCGGCTGTCATGACCGTATGCCGATACGGCCATGACAGCCGGGGGTGCTCGGCGTTACCTTCGTGGTCGCGGAACACCACGTGCGAAGTGCGAAGGAGGGGGCCCGTGACCGGCAAGCCGAAGGGCGAGGCGCGGATAGGACTGCTGAACGGGTTCGCGGCCTACGGGATGTGGGGGCTCGTCCCCCTGTTCTGGCCCCTCCTGAAGCCCGCGGGGGCGGTGGAGATCCTGGCCCACCGGATGGTGTGGTCGCTGGTCTTCGTGGGCGCCGCCCTGCTCGTGCTGCGCCGCTGGGCCTGGGCCGGAGAACTGCTGCGGCAGCCGCGCAAGCTGGCGCTGATCACGGTCGCCGCGGCGGTCATCACCGTCAACTGGGGCCTGTACATCTGGTCCGTGAACAGCGGCCACGTCGTCGAGGCCTCGCTCGGATACTTCATCAACCCGCTGGTCACCATCGGGATCGGGGTGCTGCTGCTGAAGGAGCGGCTGCGGCCGGTGCAGTGGGCGGCGGTCGGGACCGGTTGCCTGGCGGTCGTCGTACTGACCATCGGCTACGGCCAACCCCCGTGGATCTCCCTCTGTCTCGCCTTCTCCTTCGCCACGTACGGGCTGGTGAAGAAGAAGGTGGGCCTCGGCGGCATCGAGTCGCTGGCCGCCGAGACCGCGATCCAGTTCCTGCCCGCTCTCGGCTTCCTGGTGTGGCTGACCGCGCGGGGCGACTCCACCTTCACCGTCGAGGGCGCGGGGCACGCGGCCCTGCTCGCCTCGGCCGGCATCGTCACCGCGCTGCCCCTGGTCTGCTTCGGCGCGGCCGCCATCCGCGTGCCCCTGTCCACCATCGGCCTGCTGCAGTACTCGACGCCGGTCCTCCAGTTCCTGCTCGGCATCCTCTACTTCCACGAGGAGATGCCGCCGGAGCGCTGGGCCGGCTTCGCGCTGGTGTGGCTGGCGTTGACACTGCTCACCTGGGACGCGCTGCGCACCGCCCGCCGCGCCGCCCGCGCGCTCACCGACGAGATCAGCGTGCCCAGCACCACCAGGACGACCGGCACGACCAGCGCCGCCCGGAACGCCGAGAGCGTGGCCTCGGGTCCGGACCCGGTGGACGCCAAGCCGTAGACCGCGGTGACCGCCGAGATGCCGATCGCGGAGCCGAACTGCGTGGCGGTGGTCAGCAGCCCGCCGGCCAGCCCCTGCTCGGACTCGGCGACCCCGTCCGTGGCCGCGATCGTCAGCGGCCCGTAGGCCAGGGCGAAGGCGAAGCCCGCCAGGAACAGCGTCGGGAACATCGCGGCGTAGGCCCAGTCCATGCCGACCGGCAGGAACAGCGCGTACGCGGCCACGGCCAGGACGAAACCGCCGACGATCACGCGGGCGTTGCCCCAGCGGGCCACCAGCCGCGGCGTGAGCGTCGGGGCGAGGACGGCGTCGATGCCCATGGGAATCAGGGCCAGCGCCGTCTGGAGGGACGACCAGCCGCGCAGTTCCTGCAGGTAGAGCGTGACGATGAACTGGAAGCCGAAGAAGGCGCCGAGGAAGAGCAGCGCCCCCAGGTCGGCGCGCACGACGCGGCCCTGACGCAGGATGCCGAGCCGGACGAGCGGGTCCGGGCAGCGGCGTTCGGCCGCGACGAAGGCACCGGCCAGGAGCAGCGCCGCGAGCCCCGAGGCCGCGGTGAGCGGCCAGTCGCTCAGGCCGTGTTCGAGGCGTACGACGGTGTAGGCGGCCAGCAGCATCGCTCCGGCGGCGGTGATCGCGCCGGGCAGGTCGAAGGTGCCCCGGCGGGCCGTGGGGGCAACGCTCCGGGGGATCAGCCGTACGGCGGGGACGAGCAGGGCCGCGGCCAGCAGCACGGGCGCGAAGAACACCCAGCGCCAGCCGAACTCGGTGAGCAGACCTCCGATCACCAGCCCCAGGGAGAAGCCGGCCGCGCCCGTCCCGGCGAAGATCAGCAGCGCCTTGTTGCGCTCGGGGCCCTCCGCGTACGACGTGGTGATCAGGGAGAGCGCGGCCGGGGTCATGAAGGCGGCGGCGACGCCGGTGACGAAGCGGGCGACGACCAGCATCCAGCCCTCGGTCGCGAAGCCGCCGAGCCCCGAGAAGGCGAGGAAGACGGCCAGCCAGAGCAGGAACATCCGGCGCCTGCCGAGCAGGTCGGCGGCCCGGCCGCCCAGGAGGGTGAAGCCGGCGTAGCCGAGCACGTAGGCGCTCATCACCCACGCCGCGGTGTCGGTGCCCAGCCCCAGGTCGGAGCGGATGGCCGGGATCGCCACCGCCATCATCGCGATGTCGATGCCTTCGAGGAAGATCGTTCCGCACAGAACGAGCAGCAGCGCCCAGGCACGGGTGCCCATCAGTCCACACTCCTCCGCCGTCAGTCGGTTACGCAACCGAGGGTCGGTTCCCTCTTGTAACCACGACCAGCCTCCGGCAGCATCGGGAGACATGGAAGAAGGCACTTCGAAGTCACCGAGTAACCGCGAGAGCACCGTGGACTACGGCGACGCCGACCCCTTCCAGTGGGACACCCGGGAGGACTGCCAGGTCCGGCAGATCCTCGACCGGATCGCCGACAAGTGGTCGCTGCTGGTCATCGCACTGCTGGAGAACCGGCGGCTGCGCTTCACCGAGCTGCGCCGGGAGATCGACGGGGTCAGCCAGCGGATGCTGACGGTGACCCTGCGGTCGCTGGAGCGGGACGGGCTGGTGAAGCGGACCGTGCACCCGGTGGTGCCGCCGCGGGTCGAGTACGAACTGACCTCCCTCGGCAGGACGCTGCACTCCACGATCCAGTCCCTGGTGACCTGGACGGAGGAACACCAGGACGAGATCGCCGCGGCCCGGACCGCGTACGACACCCGCGCCGTATAACTGGTACATGACACAGACACCGGCACGTCCCGCCCCCGTGCACTGGAAGGTCGTCATCGACGCGAACGACCCGCACGCGCAGGCCGACTTCTGGGCCGCCGCGCTCCACTACGAGGTCGAGGACAACAGCGTCCTCATCGGGAAGCTGCTCGGCGCCGGTGTCGTGCCGGAGGACCTCGTCGTCGAGTTCCACGGCCGCCACGCCTTCCGGGACCTGGTCGCCGTACGGCACCCCGAGGACCCGTTCGAGGAGGAGAGCGGGACCGGGCTGGGGCGGCGGCTGCTGTTCCAGCGGGTGCCGGAGGCGAAGACGGTCAAGAACCGGCTGCACCTCGATCTGCACCCGGGCGAGGGGCGGCGCGAGGAGGAGGTCGCGCGGCTGGAGGGGCTCGGGGCGAGGGTGCTGCGGCGGGTGGCGGAGCAGGGCGGCGAGTGGGCTCTGATGGCGGACCCGGAGGGGAACGAGTTCTGCGTGCAGTAGCACGGAGGCGGGCCCGGTAACGCCCTGTCCTGTTCAGGCTCTTGACGGAGAGTCAGCATCAGCCTCACCATCCAGGCACCCCATTCACCCCGGGCGGCCTTCGGACACCCCACGGGCTGCCCGAAGGAACTCGGAGTCCCCACATGAAGCTCTCCGTTTCCGCGCGTGCCGTGGCAGCAGGCGGCATAGCGAGTGTCATGCTCCTGACCAGTGGTGCCGTGGCCGATGCCGCGTCCGCTCCCCCGAGACCGGCGGCGGCGCCCGACCTTCCCCTGGCGGGCGTCAAGGCCCATCTGACCCAGCTGCAGTCCATAGCCACCGCCAACGGCGGCAACCGCGCGCACGGCCGGACCGGCTACAAGGCCTCGATCGACTACGTGAAGGCCAAGCTGGACGCCGCCGGATTCACCACCACGCTCCAGCAGTTCACCGCCTCGGGACGCACCGGCTACAACCTGATCGCCGACTGGCCCGGCGGTGACGCGAACCAGGTCGTGATGGCCGGCTCGCACCTCGACAGCGTCTCCTCCGGGGCCGGCATCAACGACAACGGGTCCGGCTCGGCCGCCGTCCTGGAGACCGCCCTCGCGGTGTCCCGGGCGCAGTACAAGCCCACCAAGCATCTGCGGTTCGCCTGGTGGGGCGCGGAGGAACTCGGCCTGGTCGGCTCCCGCTACTACGTCAACCGGCTGACGACCGGAGACCGTTCGCGGATCAGCGCCTACCTCAACTTCGACATGATCGGCTCCCCGAACCCCGGCTACTTCGTCTACGACGACGACCCGGCGGTCGAGAAGACCTTCAAGGACTACTTCACCGGCCTCGGCGTCCCGACCGAGATCGAGACCGAGGGCGACGGCCGCTCCGACCACGCGCCCTTCAAGAGCGCGGGCGTGCCGGTGGGCGGCCTGTTCACCGGGGCCAGCCGTGCGAAGACGGCGGCGCAGGCGGCCAAGTGGGGCGGTACGGCCGGGCAGGCCTTCGACCGGTGCTACCACTCCTCCTGCGACACCACCGCCAACATCAACGACACGGCCCTCGACCGCAACAGCGACGCGGTCGCGTACGCGGTGTGGGAGCTGTCGGAGTAGGTCCTGTCGTTTAGGTCAGGGTCACCCCTCCTGGTTGCGGGCGCGTTCCGTGAGTCGGCCCATGCGGGCCCGGGCCGACTCCAGTTGCTCGATCTCGTCGGCGGCCGGGCCGTCCTCGGCGGCGAGCTCGGTCCACAGGCCGATCAGGTCGCGCCCCAGTTCCAGGCCCACCGCCGGGTCGCGCACGGCCCGCCAGGCGGTGGACGCGCTCTGCACGTTGCCGTAGGCGGCCTCCGCGTCGCCCGTACGGCGGCGGGCACCGGCCAGGTCGAGCGACAGCCGGAAGGCACGGAGCGGGTCGCCCGCCAAATAGGCGATGTACGCGCTGAGTTCACCCAGCCGGAGCACCTCGGGGTGCTCCGGCCCCAGCGCCGCCGACGCCTGCGCGACGGTCTGCTCCGCGAGCCCGGCCGCCTCCTCGATCCTGCCCTCCTTCACGGCCTCGTTGATCCGGGTGATCGGCTCCGCGACGAGGGCGGGGGCTGCCGAGTCGCCCGAGGTGTTAGAGGTTTCGTCCCCGAACATGGCCTCCGCGACGGCGTCGAAACCACGGGCGGGCGTGGGCTTGGCGTCGAGGTCGGCCAGCATCTCCGCTTCGAGCACCGGGTCGGGCTTCCTGGTGCGCCGGGGCTCGACGACGGGACCCGCTTCGGGGAGGGGGAGCGGCCTCACGTCCATGGGCGGAGGCGGGCCGAACTCACCGGTCGGGGGCACGACGGTGCCGGGCGGTGTGACCGGGCCGGGGGGTGTGTCTTCGGGTGCGGGCGGCTCCTGTACGGCGCGCAGGCGGAACGTCGGGGCCGCGCCGAGGTCGTCCGACTCCGGGACGGGGCGCAGGACGTGTGTGGCGCTGTCGCTCCGCGGGAACTCCTGCTCCGCCGCGGGTGGCATAGGTCCGGGCGTGCCGGGTGCGGGCGGTTCCGCGACGGCGTCGACCTGGGGCGGCTCGGCATCCGCGGCGGCCGGGGGCCATTCCGTCGCCGGGCCGGTCAGGGGCGGTTCCGTAGCCGCGCCCACCGGGGGCGGCTCAGCGGCGGCGCCGGCCTGGGGCCATTCCGTCGCCGGACCGGCGGTCGGAGGGTGCGTGGGTGTGCCGGCCAAGGGCGCTTCCACGGCCGGGCCGACCGAGGGCGGCTCCGTAGCCGCGCCCACCGGGGGCTGCTCAGCGGCGGCGGCCGGGGGCCACTCCGTCGCCGGGGCGGCGGTCGGTGGTGTGGGTGTGCCGGCCTCGGGCCACTTCACCGCTGCGCCGGCCGTCGTCGGTTCCGGGGCCGGGCGGGTGGTCGGGCCGGTCGTCGGGGAGTGCGGCGGGCGTCCGGTGACGGACTCCTCCGGCGGTGTCGTACGGACCGGCTCGGCCGTGAAGTGGCTGGAGCCGTCCGGTTCGACCCGGAGGGGGACGACGTAGCCGATGCGCTCGTCGTGGATCGTGGCGAGGACGGCATGGCCGGTGGCGAGGGCGATGTGGTGGAGGCGGTTCAGGACGGCCTTCTGGATCTCCTCGCCGGGGGCCGCGAAGACCGGGACGCCGCCGACGGACGCGCCGTCGGACACCCCCGGCGCTCCGACACCGGCTCCGGCACCGTGTCCTGTTGCCCCGGGGACATGGACGTCGATCGGCGCCGCCGGAGTCGCCGCGTGTGCGGCCTGCTTCTGTTCCCGCTTCTTCTCGCGGCTGAGTCGCGACATCGTCCCCTCACTCGGCGTCGTACACCTACTTGTCGAGTGTGTCCGCTCGCTCCCGTTTCTCACGTCACCGCGGTGTCACAGGCTCGTCCCAAGGACTGTAGGCCCCGGCGCGCGTTGTTCCGGTCGGCATGAAGATCGGGAGTACGAGGGAGGAGAGGTGCATGCAGACAGGCATGCGACAGGGCCCGGAGATCTGGATCCGCGGCCCGGTGACCACCCCGGAGCCGGGACCGCCGGAGCCGGCCCACGCCCATGCCGGGGCCCGGCGGTTCTCCTGGGTCGGCACGCACGGCGGCGCGGGCGTCTCCACGCTCGCCGCGGTCTACGGCGGTCATGACGGCGGCCGCGCCTGGCCCGGGCCGGGCGATCCGCCGTCGGTGCTGCTGGTCGCCCGGACGCACGCGGCCGGGCTGGACACGGTCGCCGGTGCGGTGGAGATCTTCCGGCGCGGCCAGGCTCCGCCGGGGCTCGACCTCGAAGGCGTCGTCCTCGTGGCGGACGCCCCGGGCCGGCTGCCCCGCCCGCTCGCCCAGCGGGTCAAGGCCCTGGAGGCGGTCATCGACGTGTACCGCGTGCCGTGGATGCCGTCCTGGCGGCTCGGTGAACTGGGCCACCCGCCGCGCGAGACGGCGCCCCTGGCCAGACTGACGGGAGCGGCACGCTGACGGCCGCGCCCCTGTCGGCGGGGGAGATCGCGGCGGGCGTTCGGGCCCGGGAGCTGCGCGCGGTGGACGTGGTCGCGGCGGCACTGGAACGGATCGATCGGGCCGATCCGGAGCTGTGCGCGTTCGTCGAGGTGTGGCACGAGGAGGCGCTGCGGCGGGCGGGCGAGGTGGACGCGCTGCTCGACGGGTGCGCCGGGGGTGTCCCCCGCACGAGTGGAGCCGACGGTTCCGAGCACCCCCGGCGCACGAGCGGAGCCCTCGACAGGTCGGGGGATCTCCCTCGCAGGAGCGCAGCCAGCAGGCCCCGGGGTGTCCCTCGCACGAGTGATGCCGACAGATCCGGGGATGCCCCTCGCACGAGTGGTGCCGAAGGGCCAGGGGGTGTCGCCGACGGGTTCATGGAGGCCGGGCCCCTGCCACTCGCCGGTGTGCCCATCGCCGTGAAGGGCCGACACGGGATGCGGGCCGCGGGGCCGCTGGTCGCAGCCGGAGGGGTGGTCGTAGGGGCGACCTCCGCGCCCGGGCCGGGGACGCCCTGGCAGACCTGGGGGCTCGGTGCGCGCGGGCGGACCGTCAATCCGTGGCGGGCCGACCGTACGCCGGGCGGTTCCTCGGCCGGGTCGGCGGTGGCGGTGGCGGCCGGGCTGGTGCCGCTGGCGACGGGCAGTGACGGGGCCGGGTCGGTGCGGATCCCGGCGGCGTGGTGCGGGGTCGTCGGGCTGAAGGCCACGGCCGGGCGGCTGCCCTCCGCCGACCGTACGGGGCTTGCCGTCCCCGGTGTGCTCGCCCGCTCGGCGTCGGACGCGGCGGGCTGGTGGCAGGTGGTGACGGGCGAGCCGGAGCCCGTCGCCCCGCCCCTGCCCGTCACCGCCGTCTGGTCGCCCGACCTCGGTTTCGCCGGGCCCGATCCGGAGCCGGTCGCCCTCGCCCGGGCCGCGGTGGAACGGCTCGTGGCGGCGGGCGTCGTACGGCTCGTACGACCGCGGGTGCCGCTGCGGCTCACGGACCCCGGGCCCGCGTGGCTCGCCCTGCGCGCACCCGGCGCCGACCTGGCAGGGGCTCATCGCGACCGGGCGGAGAACGACCGGCGGCTGGCCGGGCTGTTCGAGGATGGCGAGCTGCTGCTGACACCCACGGCACCCACCGCCCCGCACGGCCACGAAGGGCCGGGGGACCGCTACTCCACCTCGCTCACCTGGGCGTTCAACCTCAGCGGGCATCCGGCGCTGAGCCTCCCGGCGGGCTTCGGCGAGGACGGCTGCCCGGCCGGGCTGCACCTGGTCGCGCCGCACGGGCGGGAGGCGCTGCTGCTGGCCGTGGCGCGAGAGGCGGAGGCACGTATCGAGAGCTGACGCGCAGGCCCGCGTGACGGGCACCCCTGGCGGATTTGAATGCGCACGCATATGATGCAAGCGCGTGTAATCGCCGTACGCCTTTCTTCTGGGGGACACCATGACCCGCCGCTTCCTCTTCGTCCTGGGCAGCGCCCGCGCCGAGGGCAACTCCGAGCTGCTGGCCCGTCGGGCCGCCGAGCAACTGCCCCCGGACGCCGAACAGCAGTGGCTCGACCTCTCCGAGCACCCCGTGCCCGACTTCGAGGACCTGCGGCACGACAGCGACCACGTCCGCCCCACCGAGGGCAACCACGCCCTGCTCCTCGACGCCACGCTCGCGGCGACGGACATCGTGATCGTCACGCCCCTGTACTGGTACTCGGTCTCCGCACAGACCAAGCGCTACCTGGACTACTGGTCGGGCTGGCTGCGCACGCCCGGCCTCGACTTCAAGGCGACCCTGGCCGGACGCACCCTGTGGGGCGTGACCGCCCTGGCGCACCGGGAGGAGGTGGTCGCCGACCCGCTGATCGGGACGCTGCACAACTCGGCCGCGTACATGGGGATGCGCTTCGGCGGAGTGCTGCTCGGCAACGGCAGCAAGCCCGGTGACGTGCTGAACGACACCGAGGCGCTGACCCGGGCGAAGACGTTCTTCTCCCAGGAGGCACCGCCCGCCCGGTTCCTGTACGAGGAGTGAGCCCAGACGGCGAAGAGCTCTAGGCCGTGATGTCCTTCGTCGTGAAGCGGGCCCAGGCCGCCGAGCCGAACACCGCCGCGTAC
This sequence comes from Streptomyces sp. NPDC057099, assembly GCF_042671245.1. Lineage (NCBI taxonomy): Bacteria > Bacillati > Actinomycetota > Actinomycetes > Kitasatosporales > Streptomycetaceae > Streptomyces > Streptomyces sp. NPDC057099. The sequence goes on along the minus strand of NZ_JBHUTX010000005.1, from coordinate 205,551 downwards.
AGGGCCTGGAGGCCGAGGTTCTTCGTCAGGTCGTCCCAGTAGACCGGCTCGCGCATGAGGTCGGCGAAGGACAGCCAGTAGTGCGAGAAGAAGTACGGCTGGAGGGCGTGCAGCTGCGGGATCTGGTCGAGGATCTGGACCGTGATCAGCAGGCCGACGGTGGTCGCCATCGCCGCGATGCCGCTGCCCGTGAGCGTCGAGACGAACAGGCCGAGCGCCGCGACGCCGATCAGTGACGCGGCGACGGCGACGGCGATCAGCAGGGCTCTGCCCAGGCCCTCGGCGAAGCTGATCCGCGTACCGGAGATGGTCGTCAGGTCGCCCAGGGGGAACAGCAGCGCGCCGACCGTCAGCGCCGAGACGGCGACCACCAGGGTGGCCACCAGGCAGAAGATGACGACGGTCGCGTACTTGGTGAGCAGCAGACGGCTGCGGCCGGCCGGGGCGACGAGCAGATAGCGCAGGGTGCCGGCGTTCGACTCGCCGGCGATCGCGTCGCCCGCGACGACCCCGATCGCCATCGGCAGGAAGAACGGGAGGGTGGCGGCCAGGGCGGTGAAGACGAGGAACAGGCCGTTGTTGGTGATCTGCGAGATGAAAGCCGGTCCTCCGCCCCCGCCACCGCCGGGCGACGAACCGTCACCCGTCTCGATTTTGACGGCGATGCCGACCAGGACGGGCACGCCCGCCAGGACGGCCAGCAGCGCGAGGGTGCGCCAGCGCCGGAAGGTCGTGGTGAGTTCGCTGCGCAGCAGCCCGAAGGTCCACAGCGGACTCACCGGGCGTACGGCGGCCTTCGCCGTGTCAGCCTGCGACATCGAACCCCTCCCCCGTCAGCGCCACGAACGCGTCCTCCAGCGAGGCCCGTTCGACGGTGAAGCCGCGTACGCGCACCCCGGCCGTCACCAGCGCGGCGTTCACGTCGGCGAGGTCGCGGTCCGGCGGTTCGCCGGTCACCCGGTCGTCGGTGACGACGAGGTCGCCGACGCCCTGCTCCTTCAGCACCCGGGCCGCCTCCGCCGGGTCCGGCGTGGTCACGACGAGCCGGCCGCGTGCCCCGGCGGACAGCTCCGCCACCGGGCCCTGAGTGATCAGTCGGCCCTGGGCCATCACGGCCGCGTGCGTGCAGACCTGCTCGATCTCGTCGAGCAGATGGGAGGAGAGGAAGACGGTCGTGCCGTCCGAGGCCAGCTCCCGGATCAGGGTGCGGATCTCGCGCATGCCCTGCGGGTCGAGGCCGTTGGTCGGCTCGTCGAGCACCAGCAGCCGGCGCGGCTGGAGCAGCGCGGCCGCGAGGCCCAGGCGCTGCTTCATGCCCAGCGAGTACGCCTTGGCCTTCTTGCTCCCCGCGGCGGTCAGGCCCACCCGGTCCAGGGCGGCGGCGACCCGGGCCCGCCGGGTGCGCGGATCGGCGGCCGGGTCGGCCGAGTCGTACCGGATGAGGTTGTCGCGGCCGGAGAGGAAGCCGTAGAGGGCCGGGCCCTCGATGAGGGCGCCGACGTGCGGCAGCACGGCGCGGGTGGCCCGGGGCATGGGCTGCCCGAGGACCCGCGCCGTGCCGGAGGTGGCCTCGATGAGGCCCATCAGCATGCGGATGGTGGTGGTCTTGCCGGAGCCGTTGGGGCCGAGGAAGCCGAAGACGCTGCCCGCCGGGACGGTCAGGTCGAGACCGTCGACGGCGAGCTGTCCGCCCCGGTAGCGCTTGGTGAGCGCGCGGGTGGAGATGACGGGGTCCGCGGGGTCTTCGGACTCACCCCGCGCCTCCCGCCGCTCCGATTCCGTGGCGGACGGTTCGCCCATCGGCTTCCTCGTTCTCTCGACGCCCCGTGGCGGTACGGGACTTACTTGCCGGCGTCGGCCGCCTTCACCAGCGCGTCCTTGGTGACCAGACCGACGTAGACCTTGCCGTCGTCCGTGATCAGGGCGTTGACCAGGCGGGTCGAGAAGACCGTGCCCGAGCCGAACTTGCCGGTGACCTTGTCGCCGAGCGAGTCCACGAAGCCGCCGAGGTCGCCGCCGGCCTTGCCGGAGGGCACGCCCTCGCCGCCGGTGTCGAAGGTGGCTATCGCGTTCCAGCCCTCGCCGATGGTCTTCATGCCGTCGAGGCCCTGGCCGAGGTCCTCATCGGACTTCGGGAGGGACTTCGGGGCGTGCCGAGGGGCCTCCCCCTTGTCGAAGTCCTTGCCGAAGTCCTTGCCGAAGCCCTTCTCGAGGCCCTTCTCGGAGCCCTTCTCGGGCGCCTCCTCCTCGGTGACCTTCGCCCCCTTCGGCGGGGTGAAGTCGAAGGTCGACGCGGCCGGCTTGGCGAAGTCGACCTGGGTGAAGCCCGCGTCGACGACGGCGGAGCCACCGCTCGCCGGGGTCAGCGTGAACTTCAGCGGGGTGCCCGTCTTCGCGTCCACGGCCACGGTGATCGCGCCGACCGTCGAGCCGGACTGCTTCGGCTTGATGAGCAGCTTGTAGGCGTCCCGGCCGGCGACCTGGGCGGTGCCGTCCACGGTCACGGAGGTCGTGTCGTCGGCCGCCTTGAGGGCCTCCTCGGCGAAGTCCTTCGGCGTGGCCGGCGGCTGCTGCCGGTGGTCCTTGCCGCTCTCGGAGGCCGTGCCGTGGTGGACCTCGTTCGACTTGCTGTCGTAGGCCCAGACGTCCTTGCCGTTGTGGACGATGCTGTACTCGGCGGCGTTCTCCAGCAGCGACAGCTTCTGCTTGTCCGGGCCGTCGGCCGCGACGCGCAGGGTGTGCGTGCCGGAGGCCAGTTCGGTGAGCTTGGCGGTCGGGTCGGCGGAGGAGCCGCCCTCGCCCCGGCCCGCGGCACCGGACATCAGGCTGCTCTCCAGCCCGCCGAGGTCCGGCAGCCCGAGGTCCGTGCTGATCTTCACGGTGCCGGACAGCTGCTGGACGTCCGACTTCGCGATCTTCTCGATGAGCTGCTGTGCGGTGATCTTCGGGAGGTCGGGGTCACCGGAGTCGGCGAGCGCGGGGACCAGCCCGATCGTCGCGGCCGCCACCCCCATCACCGTGACCGGTACGACGTACCGCGCGGCCTTGCGCCGTCCGGAACGCTGCTCGTCGACCTCCCCGGCGGTCGTGCTGTCGTCGGATGCGTACGGTGCCATGTGTGCCCTACCTCCGTGGTCGGCGGCGGCTGTCCGTGTCGTCCACGCACTCGTCCCTGAGCCGCCATTCTCACCCGAACAGGTGAGGAGTGGTGTTTTCCCTGGTGTCCATCTGACCAAATCGGCCAGGGAAATACGTCAGACCCCGGACTCAACTCCACGTACTGCTGGGGTATGACACGGAGGAGCGGCTCCTCCCCCGACCCGTAGGGGACGGGGGCCGGTTCGGGCGGCTTCGGGGCTAGCCCGCCCGGTGCACCACCGCGTCGCACAGCTCCACGAGTGCCGTCTTCGCGGCGCACTCGGGCAGGGGGGCCAGTGCCGAGCGGGCGTCCTGGGCGTAGCGGACGGTGTCCTTCCGGGCCTGCTCCAGCGCCGGGTGGGCGCGCAGCAGGCGCAGGGCCTCGGCGTGCCGTTCGTCGTCGGTGAGGTCGGAGTCCAGCAGCTCGCACAGGGCGATGTCGTCCGCGAGCCCGAGCCGGGCCGCCCGCTCGCGCAGCCGCAGCACCGGCATGGTGGGGATGCCCTCGCGCAGATCGGTGCCGGGCGTCTTGCCGGACTCGTGGGAGTCGGAGGCGATGTCCAGGACGTCGTCGGCGAGCTGGAAGGCGACGCCGAGCCGCTCGCCGTACTGGGTCAGCACGTCCACGGTCGTCTCGTCGGCGCCGGACATCATCGCGCCGAACCGGCACGACACCGCCACCAGCGAACCCGTCTTGCCGCCCAGCACGTCCAGGTAGTGCTCGACGGGGTCGCGGCCGTCCTGCGGTCCGGCCGTCTCCAGGATCTGCCCGGTCACCAGCCGTTCGAACGCCTCGGCCTGCACCCGCACCGCCTCCGGGCCGAGGTCGGCCAGGGTGTGCGAGGCACGGGCGAAGAGGAAGTCGCCGGTGAGGACCGCGACGGAGTTGCCCCAGCGAGTGTTCGCACTCGCCACCCCGCGGCGCACCGTCGCCTCGTCCATCACGTCGTCGTGGTACAGCGTGGCGAGGTGGGTCAGCTCCACGACGACGGCCGACGGCACGATCCCGGGCGCGTAGCGGTCACCGAACTGGGCGGAGAGCATCACGAGCAGCGGACGGAACCGCTTGCCGCCGGCCCGCACCAGATGCTGGGCGGCCTCCGTGATGAAGGGCACCTCGCTCTTGGTGGCCTCGAACAAGCCTTCCTCGACAGCCGCCAACCCGGCCTGGACATCGGCTTCCAGAGCCTGGTCCCGCACGCTCAGCCCGAACGGCCCGACGTCGGTCACGAGGGGTCTCCTGTCTGCTGTGTCTGCCGGTGATTACGCGGATTGTCGATAGGTCGCTGCCATCACTCGAGTCAGCGTATCCGGTCACGTTTCGATCACCGCCAGCGCCCATGGTTACAGGCCGGGTGGTATCTGATCACGACCGTTATGTTTTCGATCAGCTCATAAGAACAGACATTTATCGACTTACCGGGAGGTAGTGAGATATACACGATTTGCCATGATGATTGAGCAAATTCCCTTTGGCGGGAATTGCCCCACAGGCCCGTGATCAGTGAGTTGAATCACGTTAACCCCTGTGTCGCCGCACCCCGGCATCGACCCGTACCCCCTTCAGCCGAACGCCAGTTGAGCCTTGGCTCCCGCAAAGGATCAAGCGGGCCAAATGCCCCCGACCAAGGTCAACCGCGCGATATGTGACTCCGGTGCTTGTTCCCGACATGTGCTCTCGCATACGTTCCCGGCCTGTCCGGCGGACGCCGAATCCTGCCACCGCCCGGACCCCCACATGAACCGACTCACTCACGCAGGGCAGGAGCGGGGGACCCAGGTAAGTCGCCGGTCCGCACAGCGGCACGGCTCGGGGTGAAGCCGCGCACGGCAGTACACCGCCGTACGCGGCCGGGCACCTCCCGGCCCGAACCCGACAGCTCACCTCGCAGGCGCCGGAGAGGAATATCGCCATGGCCGGACGAGGCAAGCACCGTCGCCCCAGAACCAACCCGCTCACCCGAGGTGTCGCCATCGCCGGCACCGGCGCAGCGGCACTCACCCTCCCGCTCCTCGGAGCCACCTACGCCAGCGCCGCCGAGGCGCCGCAGAGCGCACCCGCCGTCGCACAGTCCGTGCCCCAGGCGGCCCAGCCCAAGTCGCTCACGTACACCGTGGCCAAGGGCGACAGCCTCTACCGCATCGCGGACAAGTACGACGTCGCGGGCGGCTGGAAGAAGCTCTACAAGGACAACCGCTCCGCCATCGGCGACAGCCCGAAGCTGATCCACCCGGGTCTGAAGCTGAAGGTGTCGACGACCAAGGCACCCGCCGCGAAGAAGGCGGCCAAGTCGTCCGCCCCCGCCAAGCCCGCCGGCGGCGTCGCCAAGGCCACCCAGGCCTCGGCGAAGACCTACGCCGACAACCTCGACGGATGGATCCGCGAGGCGCTGGACATCATGGGCCAGAAGGGCATTCCGGGGTCGTACGACGGCATCTACCGCAACGTCATGCGCGAGTCGTCCGGCAACCCCCAGGCGATCAACAACTGGGACTCCAACGCCGTCAAGGGCACCCCGTCCAAGGGCCTGCTCCAGACCATCGACCCGACCTTCCAGGCCTACCACGTGGACGGCACGTCGTGGGACCCGTACGACCCGGTCGCCAACATCACCGCGGCCTGCAACTACGCGGCCGACCGCTACGGCTCGATCGACAACGTCAACGGCCCGTACTGATCCGTCCCGCCCAGCAGTCGCTCGAGGACGACGGCGATGCCGTCGTCCTCGTTCGACAGGGTGATCTCGTCGGCCACGGCCTTGAGTTCGGGATGGGCGTTCGCCATCGCGACGCCGTGGGCGGCCCAGTCGAACATCGGGATGTCGTTGGGCATGTCACCGAAGGCGATGGTGTCCGCCGGCCGCAGCCCCAGATGCTCGGCGGCCAGCGCCAGGCCCGTCGCCTTGGTGACACCGCACGGCTGGAGCTCGACCGTGCCGGGCCCCGACATCGTCACCGTCGCCAATGAGCCGACCACCGAACGGGCCGTCGCCGCCAACTCGTCGTCCGTCAGGTAGGGATGGCGCAGCAGCACCTTGCTGATCGGCTCGCCCCACAGATCGTCGCGCCGCTCGACCCGGACGGCCGGCAGGGTCGGGTGCGGCATCAGATAGCCCGGCTCGATGAGCGTGAGCCCGTCGACCCCGTCCTGGTCGACCGCCGCGTACACCTGCCCCACCTCGGCCTCGATCTTGCCGAGCGCGGTCTCCGCCAGTTCCCGGTCCAGGGTGACGGACCACAGCAGCCGGTCCGCGCCCGCGTCGTACACCTGCGCGCCCTGCCCGCACACCGCGAGCCCCGTGCAGCGGAGGTCGTCGAGGAGCGGTCGCACACGCGGTGCCGGCCGGCCCGTCACCACGAGGTGCTGCGCACCGGTGTCCGCCACCCGCGCGAGCGCGGCGAGCGACCGGTCGGAGAGGGTGTCGTCGCCGCGCAGCAGCGTTCCGTCCAGGTCGGTGGCGATGAGTGAATATGCGATGGGTGCGGCCATGATCTGAGAATACGGACAGCGCGCCCCTTCGTTTCATCGCACCGTGGACACCGATTGCCCGGTTGAAGGCCTCTGTACCAGTTGGCAACAACATGGTCCGCTACCTACCGTCGGGGCCGTCTCGGGCGGTACCTTCCATGTGTCCAGGGGGGACTTGATCGGGGGGTCAGGTTGAGCAGTGGGCGCATTCGCGTGGCTGGGCCCGGGGAGCTCGGCGAAGGGGAGAAGGAGCGCTGGCGCGCACTGCGCGCTGCCTCCGAGGCACCGCGCAACCCCTTCATGGAACCGGAGTTCACCGAAGCCGTCGGCCTGGTGAGGCCGCAGGCCCGGATCGCGGTGGTGTACGAGGGGCCGGAGCCGGTCGGCTTCCTGCCCTATGAACGGGGCCCGTTGGGCCAGGGCCGGGCGATCGGGCTCGGGGTCTCGGACGCGCAGGGGGCGATCCTGCGGCCGGGCCTGGACCTGGACGCGGGCCGGCTCCTCAAGGCCTGCTCGGTGTCGAGCTTCGCCTTCGACAACCTGGAGGCCGAGCAGCGGCTGTTCGTCCGGTACGCGGCCGAGGAGCACGCCACCTACGTCGTCGACGTGGAGAAGGGCTACGAGACGTACGAGTCGGTGCTGCGCGCCCAGTCGCCGAAGTTCCTGAAGACCACCCTGGCCAAGGAGCGCAGGCTGGGACGGCAGGCCGGAGAGACGCGGTTCGTGTTCGACGAACGCGACCCGGCCGCGCTGCGCACCCTCATGGAGTGGAAGTCGGCGCAGTACCGCAGGACGGGCCGGCAGGACCGCTTCGCCCGCGAGTGGATCACCCGGCTCGTGGGACGGCTGGCCCAAACCCGGGCACCGGAGTGCGGCGGCACGCTGTCCGTGCTGTACGCCGGAGAGCGACCCGTCGCCGCCCACTTCGGACTGCGTTCGACGTCCGTCCTGGCCTGCTGGTTCCCGGCCTACGACCCGGAGTTCGCGAAGTACTCGCCGGGTCTGGTGCTGCACCTGCGGATGGCCGAGGCGGCGGCCGCCGAGGGCATCGGCATGCTCGACCTGGGGCGGGGCGCGGCGGAGTACAAGGACGCGCTGAAGACGGGCGAACTGCCCGTGTACGAGGGTGCGGTGACGCGGCCGGGGGCGGGCGCGGCGCTGCACTGGCTGAGCCGTGAGCCGGCGCGCCGCGCGCACAGTTTCGTCCGGGGCAGGCCGCGGCTCGCGGCGCTGGCCGCGCGGACCCTGAAGGGCGCGGCTCGGCTGCGCCGTGGCTGAGCACGAGTTCGTACCTGACACGAGTGGGGGGTGAGGGGCGCATGGCTCGTTCGTCGCGTGCGCGGGAGGAGATACGGCGGTTCCTGGACATCGGGGCGGTGCAGGTCGCCGAGCTGGACCTCGACGGACTCGAGGGTGAGGAGGCGGTGCTCAGACCCGGTCCGGGGGGCCCGCCGGTGACGCACGGCGAGGTGTTCGTGCTGGTCCGCAGGGGTGGGCGGCCCGTGGGCACGCTGCTGGGGCGGGTGCCTGAGGGAGCGGACGCGCGGGGTGTGCTGGAGGGGCGGGCGCGGGCGGAGTGTGCGGCCCGGGATGTCGAGGACTTTGGGTTTGCCGGTGAGCCTCCGTACACCAGTGTCGTCGTCGCGACCCGGGAGCGGGCCGGGCAGCTGGCCCGCGCGCTGGACTCGCTGCTGGCGCAGGACCACCCCCGGTTTGAGATCGTCGTCGTGGACAACGCGCCCGTCACGGACGAGACGCGGGAGCTGATCGAGCGGAAGTACGCCGAGCGCGTGCGGTACGTGTGCGAGCGGGTGCCCGGCCTCGCGGTCGCGCACAACGCGGGTCTCGCTTCCGTGCGGGGCGAGGTGGTCGCCTTCACCGACGACGACGTGGTCGCCGATCCGCGCTGGCTGACCGAGCTGACCGCGCCCTTCGCCGCCGACGCCGCACTCGGCTGCGCCACCGGGCTGATCCTGCCCGCGCGGCTGACGACCCCGGCCCAGGTGCTGCTGGAGAGCCACGGCGGCTTCGCGAAGGGCTTCACTCCAAGGACGTACGACCCGGCGCGTCCGCCGGGCGACGAACCGCTGTTCCCGTTCACGGCGGGGCGGTTCGGCTCCGGCGCCAACATGGCGTTCCGAACGGCGGTGCTGCGTTCCGTCGGCGGTTTCGACCCGGCCACCGGTGCCGGTACGGCCGCCCGGGGCGGCGACGACCTCTACGGCTTCGTCCGTGTCCTGGCCCAGGGCCACCGGCTGCGCTACACGCCGTCCGCACTGGTGTGGCACCACCACCGGGAGACCTGGCGGGACCTGGAGACCCAGGCGTACGGCTACGGCGCCGGGCTCACCGCCTATCTGACCGCGGTGCTGGTGAACCGGCCCGCGCTGCTGCCGGCGTTCCTCGCACGGCTGCCCCGCGGTCTCGCCCACGCCCGGACGCTGACGGCCGTACGCGAGACGGACGGGGGCGGCGCGCCGGGCGACCACGACGTGCGGACGCATCCCTGGCCACGGCGGCTGTCGCGGCTGCAGCGCAGGGGGATGCTGTACGGGCCTGTCGGCTATGTGCGGGCGCGGCGGGCGCTGCGCGCGACGGTCGGCGCGACGGTTCGGGGGGCGAGATGAGGACGTCGGCACGGACGCGTGGTGAGGGGCCGATATCGCCCTCGGGGACCCCGGCCATCCCCGTCTTCCTGTACCACGCCGTGATGGACGACCCGCCCGACTGGATCGCCGAGTTCACGGTCACGCCGAAGCAGTTCGCGGCCCATCTCGACGCCCTGGCGGACAGCGGCCGTACGCCCGTCACGATCAGCGCGATCGCCGACCATCTGGCCGGGCGGGCACCCCTGCCGCCCCGGCCGGTGCTGCTCACCTTCGACGACGGCTTCGCCGATCTGCCCGGCCCGACCGCCGAGACACTGGCCGGACGGGGGCTGCCCGCCACCGCCTATCTCACCACCGGCGCCATCGCCCCGGGCGGCCGCAGTCTGCTGCCGCCCGCCCCGATGATGACCCTGGACCGGGCGGCGGAGCTGGAACGTTCCGGCATGGAGATCGGCAGCCACACCGTCACCCACGCCCAGCTCGACACCCTGTCCGGCAAGGACCTCGCGTACGAACTGCGCACGTCGAAGGCCGTGCTGGAGGACGTCCTCGGGCACGAGGTCCGCCACCTCGCCTATCCGCACGGCTACAACAGCCCGCGGGTGCGGGCCATGTCGGCCCGGGCCGGCTACGAGACGGCGACCGCCGTACGGCACGCGCTCAGCTCCGACCACGACGAGCGGTACCGCATCGCCCGGCTCATCGTCCGGCGTACCCACACCGTCGCCGATGTCGAGGGCTGGCTGGCGGGGGCGGGCGCGCGGGTCGCGCCGTACCGCGACGGGCCGAAGACGATCGGGTGGCGGTGGTACCGGCGGGCCCGTGCCGTCGTGCACGGGCCCGAGTTCGCGGGCTGACCGGCGCGCCCGGCCGTTACTTGAGCGGCTGGTTGAGGTACGGGTCGGCGGCCGCCTTGCGCAGGCTGTCCCAGGCCGCGTCGTTGGCCAGCGCCAGGTTGCAGTGCGGTCCGGGGTCGCGGTAGTTCCACTGGAGGGCGGCCTTGACGCCGTCCAGGCCCTTCAGCACGCCGGGCACCTGGGCGTACCACTCGGCCTGTCGCTGCGGGCGGGCCGAGTCCTCGGCGGTGCCGAACTCGGAGAGCATCAGCGGCTTGTCGTCGGAGATGTTCTCGCGGATCCAGTCGTGCGCGGCGTCCTGGGTCTGCGCGAAGCTCATCCAGCCCGTGTTGTGGCAGCGGTAGTAGTTGTACTGGTTGTAGCCGATCCAGTCGACGTACCGGTCGCCGGGATACATCCGCTTCATCTCGTCGGCGTGGTCGAGATAGCCGGTGGTGATCCACGTCCACACCACGTTGTCGACACCCAGCTCGCGGAACCGGTCGTGGATGTGCCGGTACGCCTTCACGTACTCGGCGGGGGTGCCGTTGTCCGGGGTGCGGGTGTCCATCTCCAGGTCGAAGGAGAGGAAGACCTTCTTGCCGTAGTCCTTGATGCGCCGGGCCTGGACGTCGACGACCTTGTCGTCCAGCTCGCCGGACGCGATCTGCTTCCAGGTCGGCTGCTGCTGCTTCGTGCCGCCCCACCACTTGCTCTCCCAGGACAGCAGCAGCAGGTGGTCCTCGCCGACGCGCTGTTCCTCGGGGGTGAGCAGCTGGCCCTCGCGGCGGGTGCCCTGGGGCAGCGACATGTCGTGGTACGTGTACACGATGTCCAGCTCGCGGCCCACGCGTTTCTCGTAGGCGCGCACCTTCTCGGGCAGGTCGCCGCGCTCGTGCGGCACGAACGCGCCGAACCAGGCGCCGCAGGGCGGTTCCAGGAGTGCGGTGGGACGGCAGTCCGCCCTGGAACCGGCGCCTTGGGGGTCCGGTCCGGAGGCGTTCCGGAGGGCGACTGCGCCGACCAGGACCGCGGTGACGACCGTGGCGGACGTGATCAGCAGACGGCGCCGGCTCGATGCGAACGGGCCGGCCGCCGGCCGCTCCTCGGTCGTCGTGTTCGGGTCGCGGCGAAAGGGGCGGTGGGATCGGCGGGAACGGTGGGAACGGTCGGACCGGTGGGGACGGTTGAACCTCACTGAGCGGAACCCTTCGGTGTACTCGGCGTCGCCCTGGGCTGCGGGGAGGCGCGCAGCGGCGGACAGAACGCGGCGAGCGTGGTCAGCAGGGTCAGCGTCAGCAGCACCCGCTGCGCGCTGAAGGTGTGCGTGGCGATCAGGACGGTCGCGACGAGCATCACGGCACCGATGCTCATGAACAGCACCAGCATCAGCCGCTCCAGCAGGTCGGAGTGGCGTGCGAAGTCCGGGTCCCGGCGCTCGACGGGCCCTTCGGCGGGCCGCGCCCCCAGTGCGGGGGCGCAGACTCTGACCATCGCCGCGCCCGGGCCGGTCGCCAGGAAGAGGACGACCGCGGCGCCCCGCAGCGGCGATCCGCCGGGCAGGGCGAGCGCGGCGAGCGCGAGCCAGCCGCCGAACGGCGGCAGCATCCGGACCACGAGTTCCTGCGGTGTCATCGCTCCGCTCCCTCGGACTGCTTCAGTACGTAGAGCCATCCGGCGCTGTTCTGCGCCACGAGCCGGAACCGCGGTGAGGCGGCGACGGACTTCCGGATGCGGTCCAGCTGCGCCTTGGTGAGCTGGCCGTTCATCTCGGAGTTGGCCGACTGCCCCTGGGTGAGCAGGAAGTAGGCCCGGGCCGGCCGCTCCACCCCGGCCATGTCACTGGCGAGAGTGGCGGCCGGCTTCTGGACGATCCGGTCGACATGACTGCGGGCGTCGTCGAGGAACCAGTAGTGGTCGACGCTCCAGTAGGAGTCGTACGCGAGCGGATAGTTGCGGTTGGCCGCCACGACGAGCGAGCCGTCGGGCGCCTGGTCGAACAGCTGCCGTACGAGGGCCACTTCCTGCGGCGGGAAGTAGTTGATCCGGTCCTTGCCGGAGTAGGCCGGGACGAACGCCAGGGTTCCGCCGAGCAGCGCGGCCAGCGGCAGCCAGACGCCGAGCCACCGTCGTCCGCCCTTGGCGTTGCCCTTGGCGGAGGCGGCCTGCCGGCTGCCGGCTTCCCGGGCGGCGGCGTCGGCGGCCAGGGTGCGGACCTTGGGCAGCAGCGCGGCGGCGGCGAAGAACGCGGCGCCGGGCAGCATGAAGAGCAGCACCCGGAAGATCATCTCGCTGCCGTAGCTGCTGGCCGCGAACATCGGCAGCGGGGCCGCCGCGATCAGCAGCAGCGGCCGGGCCCGGTGCCGCAGCACCCGTTGGCGCAGCACGCCGAGGGCCGCGAGCAGCAGGACGGAGCCGGACAGCAGCCGGGCCGCCCAGGAGGTCGCGATCGCTCCGGTGCCGGTCGGGGTGGCGCCGTATCCCGTCTCGACGTTGGCGCCGACGTCGCCGATGGAGCGGATCATGTCCGGCATCGCGGCGGACAGGAAGGGCAGCGCCGCCGTGAGACACCAGGCGAGGAAGATCACGACGGTGGTGACCACCGGGACCCAGTCGCGGTAGCGGCGGCTGAGGCACAGGGCGAGCAGGCAGACGACGAGCATGCCCGGGGTGAGCTGGTGGGAGATGACGATCGCCACGAGCATGACGGTGATCACCACCGTCCAGACGGCCTGCCGGGGCTGCCCGCGCCGCACGGCGGACCGGCCGAAGCGGCGCAGGACGACGGCCAGGACGCCGACATGCAGCGCGTAGGCCACGGACTGGGGCGAGAAGTAGTCCTGCCCGACCCAGTTGGCGACGTAGAAGAGCCAGACCGCCGTCCAGATCAGCCGCCGGTCCTCGGTGAAGGTGCGGTAGATCAGCAGCAGCGGGAGCAGCAGCATCAGACTGGATGCCAGGGGCCACCAGGCCATGAACATCGCCGTCGAGTCCACGCCCAGCAGCCGCACCAGGGCGGCCTGGGCGGCGAAGAAGCCCGGCCACTGGTCGTACACCGCCATGTCGCCGACCTGGTCGGCCGTTTGCAGACCGCCGGCCGTCAGCAGATGGTCGATGACCGCCTCGTGCTTCCACGCCCAGGCGTACAGCGGAGTCGGGTAGACCACGGCCTGGGTGGCCCGCTCCATCACCAGCAGCCCGAGGACGTACGCCGCCGCCCAGCCGCCCCGTCGGCGCGGATCGCGGACGGTGAACCAGAAGCCGGTGGTGAGCACCGCGAGGCCCGCCCAGAAGGTGGGGTGCAGCGCGGTGATCAGGCCGTAGTCGTCGAGCCCCGAGACGTCGGTGTGCCGTACGGCGTACACCCAGAGGGCGAGCGCGGCGAACAGCGGAACACCGGGCCAGGCGAGGGCGCGGCGCCCGGGCCAGACGGGAGGCAGATCGGACAGGTCCGTCACGGGCTCATGGGCGGGGCTCGACGACTCCGAGGAAGAGGGGCTGGAGGACTGGCTGGAGGTCTCGGGGTGGGGAGCCGACGAGTCCGCTTCACCCCGGGCAGGTGTGGGTTCTGGCGTGGATCTCTCCCGTGGAGTTGCTGGCGGACGCACGGTGGTTCCCCCCTGGCGATTCGGCTCTGTTCGACTCTGTTCGGCGCTGGATCTTGTCTGTACGGCGCTGGATCGTGATCAGTCGCTGGGCCGGCCGCGCGGTGGTCCGGCGGCCGTTCGGTTGGATCTGGAGCGGGAGAGCGTCCACGCCGACACGGCGCGACGGAGCAGCAGGAGCAGGACGAGGACGGCGAGCAGGGGCGGCGCGACGGGTGCGAGCGCCTCGCGCCACACCCAGCCGCCGACCGCGACGAGATACAGAACCCCCCAGCGCCCCGGCCACGTCAGCCGCCCGCCCGCGCTCGCGAGCAGCAGCCACAGCGGCACGAGGCACAGCAGCTGGCAGACCGGCGGCGCCCAGCGCAGCAGCGGCTCGGGCCCGTCGAGCCCGAGCGTGTCCGCGAGGAAGCCGGCCGTCTTCTCGTACAACGCCCCGTCCACCGGCCGCGGTTCCCGTCCGAGGGCGACCGGTGCGGTGTACAGGGCGAGCAGGGCCGCGTACAGCGCCGTGCCAGGGAGCCACGGGTCGCGCCGGGTGCACAGCGTGAGGGCGGCGACGAACACCACGAGCAGCAGGCCCCCCGCGGTGAGCGAGGGCAACGGCAGCCCGTCCAGCAACTGGCGTCCGGTCAGTGCCGCTGCGGAGGCGTCGTCGAGCCAGGGCAGGTCGCGCAGCGGTGCCAGGAAGAAGACGGCGGCGACACCGAGCAGACTCCAGAGGGCGCCTCTGAGCCGCCGCTCCTGCGACTCCTGGTCCGGGAGCGGTTCTCCGGGCTCGTGCGGTGGTGCCGCGGAATCGTGCGGGGGCGCTCCGGGCTCGTGGGGTGGTGCTCCGGGCGGGTGCGGTGGTTCCCGGTGTGGCCCCTCCGGCCGCACGATCAGCGCCAGCGTGTCCGCCTGCAGCGCCTCGCGTTCGTACCCCGGCCGGCCGATGAACAGCGTGACCGTGTCCTCGTCACCGTCCCTGGGCTGGTACGCGGCCCGGCGGGCCCAGGTCGTGCCGTACCCGGCGGTGGCGTTGAGCTTGGCCCAGCGGGTGCCGTAGGAGGGGTCGGCGGGCGGGCGGACAACGGGCGCGCTGTCATTGTGGCGCAGTGCCGCGCGGAGCCCGACCGAGGAGACGACGGCGATCAGCGTCATGCTCAGCAGCACCGCCCAGCCGGCGCCCGCGATCCCCGCCGGGGTGAACAGCACGGCCGCGCTGCCCAGCACCAGGACGCACATGGCGCCTTGGAGCGCGGCCAGCACACCCGTGCGCCCCTGGACGCGCAGCACGCCGATGTACAGCTCCACCACGACCCGCGGCAGCGCGCCCAGGGCGAGCAGCCGCAGCACGGTCGAGCCGTGCTCGGCGTAGTCCGGGCTGAAGGGCGTGAGGATGTACGGGGCGAAGAGGACCAGCACCGCCACGACCGGCACCAGCAGCAGCGTCATGCGCCGCAGCGCTCCCCGGACGCCGTCGGCGAGCTGGCGCGGGTCGTGCGAGGCGTGCGCGGTGAGGGACGAGGCCATGTTGATGGCCATGAACTCCATCGTGCCGCCGACGGTGTACGCCACGTAGAAGTAGCCGTTCTCCGCGGCGCTGAAGCGGACCGCGACCATCACCGGCAACAGGTTGATCATGGCCAGGCTGAACAGCGCGCCCAGCGAGTCCCCGGCCAGGAAGCGGCCCATGTCGCGGAGTCGCGGAGGTTCCTTCTCGCGGTCGTGTGCCGCTTGGCCCGGGATGAGTTTGCGGAAGATCAGCCAGCCCAGCGGCAGGGTGGAGAAGGCGATCGCCACCGCCCAGGACACGAAGATGCCGAGGACGGGCAGGGTGCCGGCGAAGACGGCCAGCAGGGCCAGTTTCCCGACCGAGAACACCGCGTTCCCGGCCGGCACCCACTCCGCCTTGCGCAGCCCGGTGAGCACGCCGTCCTGGAGGGTGAGCAGCGCCCAGGCCACGCACGCCGCGACGAACACCGCCCCCGCCATGGGGGTGCCCAGGGGCGCGTACGAGGCGCCCCAGGCGTCCAGCGTGAGCAGGAAGACGGCGGCGGCCAGCGCCACGACCAGCGAACTGGCCGCGTACGTGCCCCACACCAGGCGCCCGGTCTCCCGTCCCGCGCGCGGGACGAAGCGCACGACGGCCCCGATCATCGTCGTCGCGGTGATGCTGGCGAGCAGCCGCATCGCGGCGATCGCGGCGGAGCCCTGGCCGACGGCCTCCTCGGAGTAGTAGCGGGCGGCCACCAGCCAGAATCCCAGGCCCAAAACGGCGGACACGCCGGTGCTGAGCATGAGGAAGTAGGCGTTCTTGAACAGCGAGTCGTGCGTGTGTTCGCTGTCGGCAGGCCGCGGCCCGCCCCCGTCGGCGCGCGCGGGGGCGGGCTCGTGCACCTGGATCTCAGCCACGGGACTGACCCGGCCCTCCCGGTGTCGGCCTGCTCCCAGGCAGCTCCCCCGGTGCTTCGACCGGTCGTGCCCCGGAGCGCTCCAGCACCTCGACGACCGTCCGCGCCCGCAGCGGGTCCACGGGCAGCGCGTGCCGCGCGAACCAGCGGGCCGCCTCGGGGGCCGGTGAGGAGTCGGTGAACTCCGCACCGGCGTAGTCGTCCAGGGGCGGGTCGTAGAGGTAGCCGACGACGATGCCCCGTCGCGCCAGTGCCGCGATCGCCGCGTCCCGGTCCGCCACGAACAGCGGGACGCGGAACAGCGGCTGGGTGCCGTACGCGTCGCGCGGCTTGGCCCAGGGCGTGGACAGCAGCAGTTCCGTGCCCGCCCGGCAGGCGTCGAGCACGTCGTCGAGCCGGTCGAGCTTGCGCCCGATGCGCCGCAGCCGCAACAGGCCGGACTCCTGGCGGTAGTCGTGCATGTCGACCCGCACCCAAGGGTGGTGGGCCTCCAGCCCGGGCGCCCGGCCCTCGGCCCGGGCGAGTTCGTCCGGGCGCAGCGGCATCCGGATCTCCTCGCGGTCCGCGAGGCCCAGCAGCCGGATCGCGGCCCAGGCGGCGCGCCGCAACCGCAGCCCGCGCACCGTCGCCTCGGCGAACGGACGGACGGCGTACGCCAGTTCGGAACTCGTCCGGCGCGGCACGAGCAGCCCCGCGCAGGTCTTCTCCACCGCCTCCCGCAGCCCCGGATCGGCGAGCGAGAGCATGCCTCCGGCCTTGGCGCCCACATGCTTGGACAGGCTGAACGCGGACGCCTCCCCCCATGCCCCGACCGGCCGGTCCCCCACCCTGCTGCCGATGGCGTGCGCCGCGTCCTCGAACAGCGGGATGCCGAGCGCGTCGCACTTCCGTCTGAGGCGTGGCGCCGGGTCCGGGTTCCCGTACAGGTTCGTCGTGAGCACGGCCGACACCGAGCGCCACGTCTCCTCGGGCACGGCATCGAGGTCGATGGACGCGTCGAGCGGGTTCAGCGGCGCCTGCACCGGGCGCAGTCCGGCCGCGAGCACGACGAAGAAGATCACGTCGTCGTTGACCGGCGACATCAACACCCGTCCGCCGGGCGGGCACCAGTGGCGCAGCGCCACGTACAGCCCGAAACGGCACGACGGTACATACACACATTCCCGGCCGAGCCGGACGCGCATGGTCTCTTCCAGCCGCTTCGGCTGTGGACCACGCCGTACCGAGCCCGGACCGGCCTCCCCTATGGCCATCCGCCCCCCTGGTGTGCCATGGGAACGCCCCCTCCCCGAGGCCTTCCGGCACCCGCCCAGAGTCGCCCCGTTCGCACCGCTCCGTCAAGATTGCGTCGCGTCCTGTGGATAACTTCCGGCACGTACGAAAGTGTCGCCTCGTCCGCCCCGTCCGAGTCGCACCGACCGGTCACCCCCACACCCACCTGCCCCGTTCGCCCGGGTCCGCCTCCTCGGACTCTGCCCATGACCGGCGTGCCACCCGTAACGTGTGGCACGACCACGAACACGTGGCGACGACATGGCACACCCGAAAGCGAGGCAGCACCCGATGCCCCCCTTCGATGTCCCCGAGGGCGACCCCTTCGGCCCGCACAACCTGCCGTACGGCGTGTTCTCCCTCCCCGGCTCGTCCCACCGGTCCGTGGGTGTCCGGCTCGGCGACCATGTGCTGGACGCCGGTGCCGCGGCCCACGCGCTCGGCTCCCCGTACGCCGCCCTGCTGGCCCAGCCGAGCCTCAACCCGCTGCTGGCCGCGGGGCGCACGGCCTGGTCGGACGTGCGCCGGGCGCTGACCGCCTGGGTGACCGTGCCGTCCCACCGCGAGACCGTCGAACCGCTGTTCCACCCCCTGTCCTCGGTGACGCTGCACCTGCCCTTCGAGGTCGCGGACTACGTCGACTTCTACGCCTCCGAGAACCACGCCCGGAACGTCGGCCAGATCTTCCGCCCCGACGCCGAGGACTCCCTCACCCCCAACTGGAAGCATCTGCCGATCGGCTACCACGGCCGCTCCGGCACGGTCGTCGTCTCCGGCACGGACGTCGTACGCCCCTCGGGCCAGCGCAAGGCGCCCACTGACGCCGCTCCCGTGTTCGGACCGTCCGTCCGCCTGGACATCGAGGCGGAGGTCGGCTTCGTGGTCGGCGCCCCGTCCCGGATGGGCGAGCCGGTCTCCCTCGACGGCTTCCGCGAGCACGTCTTCGGCCTCTGCCTCCTCAACGACTGGTCCGCGCGCGACATCCAGGCCTGGGAGTACGTCCCCCTCGGCCCGTTCCTCGGCAAGTCCTTCGCCACCTCGGTGTCGGCGTGGATCACCCCGCTGGACGCCCTGGAGGACGCCCGGGTGGCCCCGCCGGCCCGGACGCACGAGCTGCTGCCGTACCTGGACGACAGCGACGAGGAACCCGGCGGCTACGACCTGCGGATCACCGTCTCCGTCAACGGCCACGTCGTCTCCGAGCCGCCCTTCTCCACCATGTACTGGACGGCCGCCCAGCAGCTGGCCCACATGACGGTGAACGGCGCCTCCCTGCGCACCGGCGACCTGTACGGCTCGGGCACGGTGAGCGGCCCGTCGGACCGGGAGCGGGGTTCCCTGCTGGAGCTGACCTGGAACGGCCGCGACCCCCTCGAACTCCCGGACGGCAAGCGGGCGTTCCTGGAGGACGGCGACGTGGTGACCCTCTCGGCCTGGGCCCCGGGGCCGGACGGCGTGCGGGTGGGGCTCGGCGAGGTGACGGGGCGGGTGACACCGGGAGCGGAGTGAATCCTCCCGGCAGGGGCGAGTCTGGCCGACAGTCGCCCCTCCCGGCTCTTCCGATGGCGTTCGACTCCTGACTCACACCGCCCTGCCCGTCATACTGGGCGTCGGGCGGTGCGTCCGCCCGCGCGCGGTACACGGAACGTTCGGCGAGCACTTCGGCCGTGGCACCCCCGCGCACAGCAGCCGCTCTCCCCCGCACCACCCGTAGCCGCCCCTCTTCCGACCAGGAACCGGAGCCCGTGGCAATGACCGTCTGCCTGCTCCTGCTGAGTGTTGTCGCCGTGACGGCCGCCGTGCCCGCGCCCCGGGCGCTGACCCGGTCCGCGTGGCCCGAGCGGGAACCGGTGGTCGCGCTGTGGGTGTGGCAGTGCCTGGTCGCCACCGTCCTGCTGTGCTGCGTGACGGCTCTCGCGCTGGGTGCCGCCGCCGTCTTCGGCACGGTCCGCGCCCAGCTCTTCGCCCCGGCGCCGCCGGCCGTGACCGCGGCGTACGACCTCTCCACCGCCCCGCCGTGGGCCGCCACCCTCACCCTGCTGCTGGCCTGCGGCGCCGCCTGGACGACCGCGATGCTCGCGCGTGAACTTGTCGAGGCCCGCCGGCGCCGCGCCCAGGCCCGCGCCCATCTGCGCGAACGCGCCCCGGACCTGCCGGCCGGCCTGCCCGCCGCCCGCGGTCCCCTGCTGGTCCTGGAGGACGAGTACCCCGACGCCTGGTGGATGCCCGGCAGTCCGTCCCAGCTGATCGTCACCACGGGCGCCCTGCACCGTCTCACCGGCCACCAGCTCGACGCCGTCCTCACCCACGAGCGCGGCCACGCGCGCGCCCGCCACGACTGGCTGCTGCACCTGTCCACGGCCCTGGCCACCGGCTTCCCCCGCATCCCGCTGTTCGCCCACTTCTGCGACCAGACCCACCGCCTGGTCGAACTGGCCGCCGACGACACCGCCTCCCGCCGCTGCGGCCACCTGACCACCGCACTGGCCCTGATCGAGCTCAACCAGCACCGCGGTGTCCTGTCCTGCGCCTCCAGCCACCGGCTGCTGGGCGAGCGGGTCGACCGGCTCCTGGAACCGCCGCCCCGGCTGGGCCGCAGGCACCGGGCCCTGACGACCACCACGGCCGCGCTCGTACCGCTGCTGCCCCTGCTGATCGCGTTCGCCCCGGGCCTGACGGCGCTGTCGTAGCCGTACCGGCCCGAGCCGTGGTGGCAGATCTCCCCACGGGCCCGCCGAAACCGCAGCTCAACAGTCGAACCGGTCACATTCCCGGTGGCGCAACACTCCCGCAACACTCCTTTTCCTATCGGATAGGTATGGTCCGATCCATGCCCATCGACCGCAGCCGAGACCACGCCGGACCGGGAGCCGCGACCACCGTCGCCGCCCACCGCGCGCGGCGACGGCTGCGCGCCGACCGGGCCAGGCAACTGGCGGACCTGCTCCGCCAGCAGACACTCACCGGCGCCTTCCCCGGCGGCACCCTCCCCCACGAGTCGACCCTCGCCGCCGACTACGGCGCCGGCCGCAACACGGTCCGCGAGGCGCTCGACCTGCTGCGGGCCGAGGGCCTCGTGGAACGCCGGCCCGGCGTCGGCACCGTGGTCGTGGCCCACAAGTACCCCCACGGCCTCGACCGCCTGATGGGCCTCGCGGAAACCCTCCGCGAACACGGCCGGGTCACCAACGAGGTCCGCACCATGGGCCCCGCCCCGGCACCCGCGCCGGTCGCCGAACGCCTCCACCTCGCGCCCGGCACCGACGTCCTCTACATCGAACGCCTGCGCCGTCTGAACGGCCTCCCCCTGTCCCTCGACCTCACCTACATCCCGCTCGACATCGGCACCGAACTGCTCGGCGCCGACCTGGAGAACACCGACGTCTTCCGCCTCCTGGAAGCCGTCACCGGCCGGCCCCTCGGCCACGCCGAGATCACCCTGGAAGCGGTCAGCGCGGACACCCACTCGGCCGCCGTGCTCGAGGCCCCGCGCGGTACCGCCGTCCTCATGCTGGAACGCCTCACCCACCTCGCGGACGGCCGCCCGGTCGACCTGGAGTTCATCCGCTTCCGCGGCGACCGCATCACCATGAGCGGCCTGCTGCACCGGTCTCAGTAACCATCCCGCTCGCGCAGATTCCTGGAGACAGCCATGCCCTTGGCGCCCCAGCGGGCCGACGTGCCCGTGACCATCGACGAGTCGAAGTGCATCGACGGCTGCACGCTCTGTGTGGACATGTGCCCGCTGGACTCCCTCGCCATCGACGAGAGCAACGGCAAGGCGTACATGCATGTCGACGAGTGCTGGTACTGCGGCCCGTGCGCGGCCCGATGCCCCACCGGAGCCGTCACGGTCAACATGCCCTATCTGCTCCGGTGAGAGGCCCCAACCGTCATGAAACGCACAGCAGTCGCGGTATCCGCCGTCGTCCTCCTGCTCCCGCTCAGCGCCTGCGGCGGTGACGCCGAGGCCGGCAGCGGCTCCACGGTCACCGTCACCGTCGGCTACCAGTCCCGGACGATCAACACCGTCACGGCGGGCACCCTGCTCCGCTCCCTCGGCTACTTCGAGAAGCAGCTCAACGCCCGCCACGACGGCATCACGTACAAGGTGAACTGGCAGGACTACGCCACCGGCGCCCCCATCACCGCCCAGATGACCGCCGGGAAGATCGACATCGGCTCGATGGGCGACTTCCCGCTGCTCATCAACGCGGCCCGCGGCAAACAGCTGAACAGCCCCACCCGCCTGGTCTCGGTCACCGGCTACAACCTCCGCGGCGGCCTCAACACCATCGTCACCGCGCCCGGCTCCAAGCTCGCCACCCTGAAGGACCTCAAGGGCAAGAAGGTCTCCACGAGCGTCGGCTCGGCCGCCGACGGCACCCTCGTACGAGCCCTGCAGCGCGCCGGCATCGACCCGAACAGCGGCATCGAGAAGCTCAACCAGCAGCCCTCCGTCGGCGCCTCGGCCCTCACCGCGGGCAGCGCGGACGCGCTGTCCCAGTTCGTCGCCTGGCCGGGCCTGCTCGCCTACCAGGGCAAGGCGAAGGCCCTGTACGACGGGGCCCGGCTGAATCTGCCCACCTTCCACGGCGTCACCGCCCGCGAGGACTTCGCCAAGGAGCGGCCCGCCGTGCTGGACGCGTTCCTGAAGGCTCAGGCGCAGGCGACGGACTATCTGAACGACCACCCGGTGGACGCGGCCGAGAAGGTCGCGAAGGCGACCGGCCTGCCCGCCGAGGTCGTCTACCTCTACAACGGCGCTCACGGCATCGCCACCTTCGACCCGGCGATCAAGCCCCAGCTCGTCTCCGCCCTGAAGAAGGACGTCTCGATCCTCAAGTCGGCGAAGCTCACCGGCGATGTGGACGTCGACTCCTTCGTCGACGACCAGTACGTGAAGAAGGCCCTCGGCCAGGCGGCGTACGCCAAGCAGCTCGCCACGAAGCCCGCACCGGCCGCGAGCGAGGCCTGGCCCAAGGGCGCCTCGAAGACCGTCACCTTCACCTCCCCCTCTCAGCTGCTGAACTACGTGGCCGGTCACCGCGACGATCTCCGCGCCGCCTACGTCCCCGACACCACCACCGGCACCCTGTGGTTCGCCGACAAGGCCGTGTGGGTGGCCGACGGCGACAAGCTGCTGCCCTTCGTCGCACCCGAGACCGCGCAGGCGTACATCGCCGGGCACGGCGGAGCGCGGGTCGTCTCCTACGCCGACGCTCTGGAGCGGGCGTCGTGAGGCGCTATGCGCTCCGCGTGGCCTCCCTGGCCGTCGCCCTCGGCCTGTGGCAGACGCTGACCAGCCTGAACGTCGACCTGTGGCTGCGCTTCTCGCAGTTCCCGACGGTCACCGACGTGGCCCGCGCCTTCGCCGCCCGGCTGTCCGGGCCGGACTACTGGACGGACCTGACCGACAGCCTCACCCGGATCCTCACGGGCTTCCTGCTGGCCGCCGTCCTGGGCGTCGCCACGGGCGTGCTGGTGGCGCGCTCGCGGCTCGCCGAGGACCTGCTCGGCCCGGTGCTGGAGGTGATCCGGCCGATCCCGGCCATCGCGCTCGTCCCCGTGGCGATCCTGCTCTTCCCCTCCAACGAACAGGGCATCGTCTTCATCACCTGCACCGCCGCCTTCTTCCCGGTCCTGGTCTCCACCCGGCACGCGGTGCGCGCCCTGACCCCCATGTGGGAGGAGGCGGTGCGCACCATGGGCGGCGGCCGGTGGCGGATCCTCGGCTCCGTCGTCCTGCCGGGCGCGCTGCCCGGCGTCTTCGGCGGCCTGTCCGTCGGCATCGGCGTGTCCTGGATCTGTGTGATCTCCGCCGAGATGATCTCCGGCCAGTACGGGGTCGGCTACCGCACCTGGCAGGACTACACCGTCGTCGACTACCCGGGCGTGTTCGTCGGCATGGTCACCATCGGCGTGCTCGGCTGGCTCACCTCCACGGCCGTGGAGTTGCTGGGCCGCCGCCTCACCCGCTGGCTGCCCCGCACCGCCTACGTTCCCGGCGCCCGGCCGCCCCGGCCCGCCCGGGCCGTGAAGCCCACGCCGGCCGCACCCGCCGCCGCATCCGGCGGCCCCGTTTCCGGCGGCCCCGCATCCGAGGAGGCACGCGATGAGCACCTCGTCTGACACCGTCCCGAACACCTCGTCTGACACCGTCCCGAACACCTCGTCCGAGGCCGTCCGGAGCACCTCACCCGAGACCGATGCCGCCGCGACGCCGGTGCGCGGTACCCGGCTCACCCTGTCGGGCGCCTCCCTCGGCCGCCCCGGCGCCCCCGCCCTGGACGACGTCGACCTGGACGTCGCCCCCGGCGAGATCCTCACCGTCGTCGGCCCGTCCGGCTGCGGCAAGTCGACCCTCCTGCGCACCCTGGCCGGCCTGCTGTCGCCGCTCGCCGGGGAGATCACCCAGGACGGGCACCCGCTGACCGGCCCCGCGGCCGATCGCGCCCTGGTCTTCCAGGAGGACGCCCTGCTCCCCTGGCGCACCCTGCGCGCCAACGTCGAACTGCCCCTCGCCATCCACGGTGTGTCCCGCGCCGAGCGCCGGGAGCAGGCCCAGGCCTGGCTGGAGCGGGTCGGACTCGGCTCGCAGGCACGGCAGTTGCCGCACCGGGTCTCCGGCGGGCAGCGCCAGCGCGTCCAGCTGGCCCGCGCCCTGACCGCACGCCCCCGCGCCGTCCTGATGGACGAGCCGTTCGGCGCGCTCGACGCCCAGACCCGGGCGGGCATGCAGGACCTGCTGGTGGAGGTGCTGCACGGCACGGGCGCGACCGTCGTCTTCGTCACCCACGACGTGGACGAGGCGCTCTTCCTCGGCGACCGTGTGGCCCTGCTCGGCGCGGGCGGCCTCGTCGCCGTACGGGACGTGCCCCGCCCGCGCGACCGGGGCGCGCACGACGACCCGGCGCGCGTGGCCCTGCGGCGCGACGTCCTCACCTCGCTCGGTACGTGAAAGGCACCCTGGTGACCACCTCCGTGAACCCCCCTGCGGACACCTCCCTGGCCGTCCCGTCCCTCGCCGACGCCGAGGAACTGACCTGCGACGTCCTCGTCATCGGCGGCGGCACCGCCGGCACCATGGCGGCACTGACCGCCGCCGAGCACGGCGCGAACGTGCTGCTGCTGGAGAAGGCCCACGTCCGCCACTCCGGCGCGCTCGCCATGGGCATGGACGGCGTCAACAACGCGGTCATCCCGGGCCGCGCCGAACCCGACGACTACGTCGCCGAGATCACCCGCGCCAACGACGGCATCGTCGACCAGTCCACCGTCCGCCAGACCGCCACCCGCGGCTTCGGCATGGTGCAGCGGCTGGAGTCGTACGGCGTGAAGTTCGAGAAGGACGAGCACGGCGACTACGCGGTCCGCCAGGTCCACCGCTCCGGCTCCTATGTGCTGCCGATGCCGGAGGGCAAGGACGTCAAGAAGGTCCTGTACCGGCAGCTGCGGCGGCGCGAGATGCGGGAGAGGATCCGCATCGAGAACCGGGTGATGCCGGTGCGTGTCCTCACCGCGGAGGGGCGCGCCGTCGGCGCTGCGGGCTTCAACACCCGCACCGGGCAGTTCGTCCAGGTCCGCGCGGGCGCGGTGATCCTCGCGACCGGCGCCTGCGGCCGCCTCGGCCTGCCTGCCTCCGGCTACCTCTACGGCACCTACGAGAACCCCACCAACGCGGGCGACGGCTACGCCATGGCCTACCACGCGGGCGCCGAGCTGACCGGCATCGAGTGCTTCCAGATCAACCCGCTGATCAAGGACTACAACGGCCCGGCCTGCGCCTACGTCGCCAACCCCTTCGGCGGCTACCAGGTCAACCGGCACGGCGAACGCTTCGTCGACTCCGACTACTGGTCGGGCCAGATGATGGCCGAGTTCGCGGCGGAGGTCGCCTCCGACCGGGGCCCGGTCTACCTGAAGCTCAGCCACCTCCCCGAGGAATCGGTCTCGGCCCTGGAGACGATCCTCCACTCCACCGAACGCCCGACCCGCGGCACCTTCCACTCCGGCCGCGGCCACGACTACCGCACCCACGACATCGAGATGCACATCTCCGAGATCGGCCTGTGCGGCGGACACTCCGCCTCCGGCGTCCGGGTGGACGACCACGCCCGTACGACCCTGCCCCGGCTGTACGCGGCCGGCGACCTGGCCTGCGTCCCGCACAACTACATGATCGGCGCGTTCGTCTACGGCGACCTCGCGGGTGCGGACGCCTCCCAGTACGCGGCCTACGAAGGGGAGTTGCCCTCCGAGCAGCTCCGGGAGGCACACGAGCTGATCTACCGCCCGCTGCGCAACCCCGACGGCCCGCCGCAGCCCCAGGTCGAGTACAAGCTGCGCCGCTTCGTGAACGACTACGTGGCCCCGCCGAAGTCCGGCGCCCGGCTGTCGCTGGCCCTGGAATCGTTCGAGCGGATGCATGCCGACATCGCCGAGATGGGCGCCCACACCGCGCACGAACTGATGCGCTGCGCGGAGGTCACCTTCATCCGCGACTGCGCGGAGATGGCCGCCCGGTCCTCCCTGGCCCGCACGGAGTCCCGCTGGGGCCTCTACCACGACCGCCTCGACCACCCCCAACGCGACGACGCGTCCTGGTTCCACCACCTCGATCTGCACAAGTCCCCCTCTGGTGCCATGGAGTTCACGGCCCGTCCCGTGGCTCCCTATCTCGTTCCGGTCGACGGCTTCACCCCCGTCGGAGGCGAGTCCCGGCTCATCGGCGAGGTCCACGCCGAGGACGTGGCGATGGCGGGGCCGCGTGATGTGGCTCCGGTGGCGGCCCAGGTGGGGGCGGCCGGGGCTGAGCAGGCGCA
The DNA here is from genome assembly GCF_042671245.1 of Streptomyces sp. NPDC057099. NCBI lineage: Bacteria > Bacillati > Actinomycetota > Actinomycetes > Kitasatosporales > Streptomycetaceae > Streptomyces > Streptomyces sp. NPDC057099. Next base: position 179,401 of record NZ_JBHUTX010000005.1, on the reverse strand, counting down.
GCAGGCCGCGCCGTCCTCGTCCCCCACACCCGCCACCGAGCAGTCCTCCGCGCGCCTCCTCGAACTCGTCGCTCTGGCCGATGAGGAGCCCGAACTCGACGCCCTTCAGCCCTATCTGACCGACCCCGCGCCAGCCGTCCGGCGTGAGGCGGTCGCCGTGCTCACCGAGACGCTGCCGCCCGGAACAGGACGCGCCCTCGCCTCCGCGCTGCGCGACACCGCCGCCGAGGTACGGGCGGCCGCGGCCGCGTCACTGCGGGAGCTCGTCGAGACGCTCCCGCCCGAGCCCGACCTGCGGGACGGCCTCGCCGCCGCCCTGGCCGAGCCCGACCCGGTGGTCCGCGCCGCCGCGCTGGACGTCCTGCGGGCCCTGCGCCTCGGGGACGCCGTCCTGTTCTCGGACTCCGTGGCCGACGCCGACATCGCCGTCCGGATCGAGGCCGTACGCGCGCTGGTGTCGGTCGACGCCGCCGAGGAACTGGCCCGTGCGGCGGTCGACGACCCGTCCCGCGAGGTCCGGGTGGCGATCGCCAAGGGGCTGGCCACGGTGGGTGCCGAGCGGCTGTCCGGCAGCCTTCCGGCCGGCTCCGATGCCGCCGCCGACTCGATCGAGGCGGCCCTCACCGGTCTCCTCGACGACCCCGACGCCCTGGTGCGCGCGGCGGCCTACGGAGCACTGGGCACCACCGGCTGCCCGGCGCCCCTCACCACGCATGCCGTGACCGCCCTGTCCGAGTCGGCCTGGCAGGTACGGGCCGGAGCCGCCACGGCCCTGTCCGTCGCCGACCCGGAGGTGGCGGTCCCCGCCCTCGCCAAGACCCTCGCGGACGCCAACGCCGATGTCCGCAAGGCCGCCGTCCTGGCACTGACCCGGCACCGCACCGCCGAGGAGGCCCGCGCTGCCCTCGCCACGGCGACGACCGACTCCGACGCGGACGTCAGGGCGTACGCGGCACGGGCGCTGTGACCGGGCCGTCCCCCGCGGCTACGTGACCTGGCCGGAGCCCGGCCTCATATCCAGTCGGGTTCCGGCTCCGTCATCTCGGGCCAGTCGTCCGGCTCACCCGCCTGCGGGCCGGGTGCCTGGGCCTGAGCCCGTTCGGGCACCTGGTCCGGGGTCGAGCCGGGCTGCTGCCCGCCCAGTGACGCGAGCACCGCCAGCACGCCCTCCCCGTACGTCGCGAGCTTCTTCTCGCCCACTCCGCCGATCCCACCGAGCTCGGCCACCGACGCCGGCCACACCGTGGCGATGTCCCGCAGTGTGGCGTCGTGGAAGATGACGTAGGCCGGTACGCCCTGTTCGCGTGCCTGCTCGGCCCGCCAGGCGCGCAGCGCCTCGAAGGCCGGCACCAGCGCCTCGGGCAGCTCGGCGGCGGCCGCCTTGCCCTTGCGCTCGCCCCGTCCGGACCCCGACGACCCCGACCGGGAGGTCACCGGCTTCTTCGGCTCCTTGCGCAGCGGCACGTCCTGCTCCCGCCGCAGCACCGTCCCGCTGCCGTCGGTCAGCACCAGCGTGCCGTACTCGCCCTCCACGGCGAGCAGTCCCTGGGCCAGCAGCTGCCGGATGACGCCCCGCCATTCGGCCTCGGTCAGCTCCTCGCCGATGCCGAACACCGACAGCTGGTCGTGGTCGAACTGGATGACCTTGCCGGTCCGCTTCCCCAGCAGGATGTCGACGATCTGCACCGCGCCGAACTTCTGCCCGCGCTCGCGCTGCAGCCGCACCACCGTCGACAGCACCTTCTGCGCCGCGACCGTGCCGTCCCAGGTCTCCGGAGGGGTGAGGCAGGTGTCGCAGTTGCCGCAGCCGGCCGGGTCCGGGTCCTGGCCGAAGTAGGCGAGGAGCTGGCCCCGGCGGCACTGGACGGTCTCGCACAGCGCCAGCATCGAGTCCAGGTGGGCCTGTGCGCGCCGCCGGAAGGCCTCGTCGCCCTCGCCGGACTGGATCAGCTTGCGCTGCTGTATGACGTCGTTGAGCCCGTAGGCCATCCAGGCCGTCGACGGCAGCCCGTCACGGCCGGCCCGGCCCGTCTCCTGGTAGTAGCCCTCGACCGACTTGGGCAGATCGAGGTGGGCGACGAAGCGGACGTCCGGCTTGTCGATGCCCATGCCGAAGGCGATGGTCGCCACCACGACCAGGCCGTCCTCCCGCAGGAAGCGGGACTGGTGGGCCGCGCGGGTGCCCGCGTCCAGGCCCGCGTGGTACGGCACTGCCTCGACGCCGTTGCGGCTGAGGAACTCGGCGGTCTTCTCGACGGAGTTGCGCGACAGGCAGTAGACGATGCCCGCGTCGCCCGCGTGCTCCTCGCGCAGGAAGCTCAGCAGCTGCTTCTTCGGGTCCGCCTTCGGCACGACCCGGTACTGGATGTTGGGCCGGTCGAAGCTCGCCACGAAGTGGCGGGCCGCCGGCATGTTCAGCCGCTCGGTGATCTCCTGGTGCGTGGCACGCGTGGCCGTCGCGGTGAGGGCGATCCGCGGCACGTCCGGCCAGCGCTCGCCGAGCAGCGACAGCGTCAGGTAGTCGGGCCGGAAGTCGTGGCCCCACTGGGAGACGCAGTGCGCCTCGTCGATCGCGAACACGGAGATCTTGCCGCGCGAGAGCAGATCGAGCGTGTTCTCCAGCCGCAGCCGCTCCGGAGCCAGGTACAGCAGGTCCAGCTCGCCCGCGAGGAACTCGGCCTCCACCACGCGCCGCTCGTCGAAGTCCTGCGTGGAGTTGACGAACCCGGCCCGCACACCCAGCGCCCGCAGTGCGTCCACCTGGTCCTGCATCAGGGCGATGAGCGGGGACACGACGATCCCCGTACCAGGCCTGACCAGGGCAGGCACCTGGTAGCACAGGGACTTTCCGGCACCGGTCGGCATGAGCACGACGGAGTCGCCACCCGCGACCACGTGCTCGATGACCGCTTCCTGCTCGCCCCGGAAGGTCTCGTACCCGAAGACCCGGTGCAGCGTGGCCAACGCCTCGCTCTGCGTCACTGACATCTCAGCGATACCGCCCGTCCCGCCCATCGTCCTGTCCCCCGTACGTCGTCCCTCGACCACTGCCTCCACGATAGGGGTCCCCACCGACAGCCCCGAAGTTATCCACAGGCGCATCCGCTCAGGCTGCGTCAAGGGCGCGATCATCGTTCATACGTTCGCGCGAGACCTCGTCCGATTCCGCCCGATAGTCTGAAAGCCCCGGCGAGACTCCGTCCCATGGGAGCACTGATGAGCGTCGCACCGAAGGCGTCCACGCCCAGCTGGCCGACCCCGCCGGAAGGCGGCTGGACCGCCGATGACCTGGACCGCCTCCCGAATCTGCCTCCGCACACGGAACTGATCGACGGGAGCCTCGTCTTCGTGAGTCCGCAGACTCTTTTCCACTCACGCGCTGTCGACTTCTTCAATTGGCAGCTCCAGTCCCTGGCCCCCGCGGAATTCGAGGTCATCCGCGAGTTCACCATCGACATCGACCGCCAGAACCGGCCCGAGCCGGATGTGATCGTGGTCCGGGAGGACGTGGTGGAGGACCCCGAGCAGACCCGGTATCCCGCGGGATCCGTCCTCCTCGCCATCGAAGTCGTCTCGCCGGACTCCGTATCGCGGGACCGCGAGACCAAGCCGCTGAAGTACGCCCGGGCCGGTATTCCCCACTACTGGCGGGTGGAGAACGACAAGGGCCTCGCCGCCGTGCACGCCTTCGAGCTGGAGCCCACCACCGGCGCGTACACCAGCATCGGCATCTTCCGTGAGCGGATGAAGGTCAGTGCCCCGTTCCCCGTGGACCTCGATCTCACCGACATCAAGGCACGCCGCAAGAGCGGCGAATAGCCACCAGGCACCGCACCAAGGACAACGGCCCGGCTCCCCCAAGGGGAAACCGGGCCGCAGCCTCATCAGGGCAAGCGCCTCGTCAGCGCACGAACACCCCCGCCTGCCCCGCCAGATCCAGGAAGTACTGCGGCGCCACACCGAGCACCAGCGTGACCGCCACGCCCACCCCGATCGCCGTCATCGTCAGCGGCGACGGCACGGCCACCGTCGGGCCCTCCGGCCGCGGCTCGCTGAAGAACATCAGCACGATGACGCGGATGTAGAAGAACGCCGCGATCGCCGACGAGATCACACCGACCACGACCAGCGGGGCCGCCCCGCCCTCCGCCGCCGCCTTGAACACGGCGAACTTCCCGGTGAAGCCGGAGGTCAGCGGGATGCCGGCGAAGGCCAGCAGGAACACCGCGAACACCGCCGCCACCAGCGGCGAGCGCCGGCCGAGCCCCGCCCACTTGGACAGGTGCGTCGCCTCGCCGCCCGCGTCCCTCACGAGCGTGACCACCGCGAAGGCGCCGATCGTCACGAACGAGTACGCCGCCAGGTAGAAGAGGACGGACGAGACACCGTCGGGCGTGGTCGCGATGACACCCGCGAGGATGAACCCGGCGTGCGCGATCGACGAGTACGCCAGCAGCCGCTTGATGTCGGTCTGCGTGATCGCGACGATCGCACCGCCCAGCATGGTGATGATCGCCACGGCCCACATCACCGGCCGCCAGTCCCAGCGCAGGCCCGGCAGGACGACGTACAGCACGCGCAGCAACGCGCCGAACGCCGCCACCTTCGTCGCCGCCGCCATGAAGCCGGTCACCGGCGTCGGCGCGCCCTGGTACACGTCCGGCGTCCACATGTGGAACGGCACCGCGCCCACCTTGAACAGCAGGCCCATCACCAGCAGCGCGGCGCCGATCAGCAGGAGCGCGTCGTTGCCCATGGTGCCGGCGAGCGCCGGGTTGACGTCCTGCACGGTGCCGTCGACGACCTGCGCGATCGTCGCGTACGACATCGAGCCCGCGTAGCCGTACAGCAGCGCGATGCCGAACAGGGTGAACGCGGAGGCGAAGGCGCCGAGCAGGAAGTACTTGACCGCCGCCTCCTGCGACATCATCCGCTTGCGGCGGGCCAGCGCGCACAGCAGGTACAGCGGGAGGGAGAAGACCTCCAGCGCCACGAACAGCGTCAGCAGGTCGTTGGCCGCCGGGAAGATCAGCATGCCGGCGACGGCGAACAGCAGCAGCGGGAACACCTCGGTGGTGGTGAACCCTGCCTTGACCGCTGCCTTCTCGCTGTCGCTGCCCGGCACGGACGCGGCCTGCGCGGCGAAGGAGTCGACACGGTTGCCGTGCGCCTCCGGGTCGAGGCGCCGCTCGGCGAAGGTGAACAGACCGACCAGGGCCGCCAGCAGGATCGTGCCCTGCAGGAAGAGGGCCGGTCCGTCGACGGCGATGGCGCCCATCGCCGCGATGTGCGCCTTGGTCGTGCCGTACCCGTCGGCCGCGAGCGCCACGACCGCCGCGAAGGCGGCCGCGATCGCGACGACGGACACGAACATCTGGACGTAATAGCGGGATTTGCGCGGTACGAACGCCTCGACCAGGATCCCGAGGATCGCCGCACCGACGATGATCAGGGTGGGGGCGAGCTGCCCGTATTCGATCTTCGGCGCGTCGATCTTCGAGATCGGTTCGGCCGCCGTTGTCCACAGGCTGTGGACGGCTGTTGCGCTCACTTGGCCGCCTCCACCTCGGGCTTGGGGTCCTTCTGCTGTACGTCGGACATGGTCTGTTTGACCGCCGGGTCGATGATCTGGGTGAGGGGCTTCGGGTAGACGCCCAGGAAGATCAGCAGGACGACCAGCGGGGCGACGACCACGAGTTCACGCACCCTGAGGTCCGGCATCTTCGCGAGCTCGGGTTTCACCGGGCCCGTCATCGTCCGCTGGTAGAGGACGAGGGTGTAGAGCGCGGCCAGGACGATGCCGAAGGTGGCGATGATGCCGACCACCGGGTACCGCGTGAACGTGCCGACCAGGACCAGGAACTCGCTGACGAACGGTGCGAGTCCGGGCAGCGACAGGGTCGCCAGACCGCCGATCAGGAACGTGCCGGCGAGCACCGGTGCGACCTTCTGCACTCCGCCGTAGTCGGCGATGAGCCGCGAGCCGCGCCGGGAGATCAGGAAGCCCGCCACCAGCATCAGCGCGGCGGTCGAGATGCCGTGGTTGACCATGTAGAGCGTCGCCCCGGACTGGCCCTGGCTGGTCATCGCGAAGATGCCCATGATGATGAAGCCGAAGTGGGAGATCGACGCGTACGCCACCAGCCGCTTGATGTCGCGCTGGCCGACCGCGAGCAGCGCCCCGTAGATGATGCTGATCAGGGCGAGGACGAGGATCGCGGGCGTCGCCCACTTGCTCGCCTCCGGGAAGAGCTGGAGGCAGAAGCGGAGCATCGCGAAGGTGCCGACCTTGTCGACGACCGCTGTGATGAGGACGGCGACCGGGGCGGTGGACTCCTGCATCGCGTTGGGCAGCCAGGTGTGCAGCGGCCACAGCGGGGCCTTCACCGCGAAGGCGAAGAAGAAGCCCAGGAACAGCCATCGTTCGGTGTTGGTCGCCATGTCGAGCGAGCCGTTGGCCCGGGCCTCGGCGATCTCCGTGAGCGAGAAGTTCCCGGCGACCACGTACAGGCCGATCACCGCGGCCAGCATGATCAGACCGCCGACCAGGTTGTAGAGCAGGAACTTCACCGCCGCGTACGACCGTTGCGTCGCTGCCGCCTTCTCGCCGTGCTCGTGGGCACGGTCCCCGAAGCCGCCGATGAGGAAGTACATCGGGATCAGCATGGCTTCGAAGAAGATGTAGAAGAGGAAGACGTCCGTGGCCTCGAAGGAGATGATCACCATCGCCTCGACGGCCAGGATCAGGGCGAAGAAGCCCTGTGTCGGCCGCCACCGCGTGGACCCGGTCTCCAGCGGGTCGGCGTCGTGCCAGCCCGCGAGGACGATGAACGGGATCAGCAGCGCCGTGAGCGCGATCAGCGCCACCGCGATGCCGTCCACGCCCAGTTCGTAGCGGACGCCGAAGTCCGCGATCCAGGAGTGGGACTCGGTGAGCTGGTAGCGGTCGCCGCCCGGGTCGAAGCGCACCAGGACGACGATCGCGAGGACGAGCGTGGCGAGCGAGAAGAGCAGCGCCAGCCATTTGGCGACGGTGCGCCGCGCGGCCGGTACGGCGGCCGTGGCGATCGCCCCGACGGCCGGGAGCACCGCTGTCGCTGTCAGCAGAGGAAAGGACATCGGTATCAGACCGCCCTCATCAGCAGGGTCACGGCGACCAGGACCGCCGCACCGCCGAACATCGAGACCGCGTAGGAGCGGGCGAAGCCGTTCTGCAGCTTGCGCATCCGCCCGGAGAGGCCGCCGACCGAGGCCGCCGTGCCGTTGACGACGCCGTCGACCAGGGTGTGGTCGACGTAGACCAGGGACCGCGTGAGGTGTTCGCCGCCGCGGACCAGGACGACGTGGTTGAAGTCGTCCTGGAGCAGGTCGCGCCGGGCGGCCCGGGTGAGCAGCGATCCGCGGGGGGCGACGGCCGGGACCGGGCGCCGTCCGTACTGCGCCCAGGCGAGGGCGACGCCGATGACCATGCAGGTGACGGTCGCGCCGGTGACCGCGGCGGCGCTGAGCGGAGAGTCGCCGTGGCTGTGCCCGGTGATCGGCTCCAGCCAGTGCACGAAGCGGTCGCCGATGCTGAAGAACCCACCGGCGGCCACCGACCCGACGGCCAGCACGATCATCGGGATCGTCATGACCTTGGGCGACTCGTGCGGATGCGGTTCGTTGCCGTTCGCGTCGGGCTGCCAGCGCTTCTCGCCGAAGAACGTCATCAGCATCACGCGCGTCATGTAGAAGGCCGTGATGGCCGCGCCCAGCAGGGCCACGCCGCCGAGGATCCAGCCCTCGGTGCCGCCCTTGGCGAACGCCGACTCGATGATCATGTCCTTGGAGAAGAAGCCGGACAGGCCCGGGAAGCCGATGATCGCCAGATAGCCGAGGCCGAAGGTGACGAAGGTGATCGGCATGTACGTCCTGAGACCGCCGTACTTCCTCATGTCCACCTCGTCGTTCATGCCGTGCATGACCGAACCGGCGCCGAGGAACAGCCCCGCCTTGAAGAAGCCGTGCGTGACCAGGTGCATGATCGCGAAGACGTAGCCGATGGGGCCGAGGCCCGCGGCGAGCACCATGTAGCCGATCTGCGACATGGTCGAGCCGGCCAGTGCCTTCTTGATGTCGTCCTTCGCGCAACCGACGATCGCACCGAAGAGGAGCGTGACCGCTCCGACGACGGTGACGACGAGCTGGGCGTCCGGGGCGCCGTTGAAGACGGCCGCGGAGCGGACGATCAGGTACACGCCCGCGGTCACCATCGTCGCGGCGTGGATGAGAGCCGAGACCGGGGTCGGGCCCTCCATCGCGTCCCCGAGCCAGGACTGCAGCGGCACCTGGGCGGACTTGCCGCAGGCCGCGAGCAGCAGCATCAGGGCGATGGCGGTCAGCTTGTCCTCACCGGCGGCACCGGCCAGCCCGGCCTCCCCCTCGGTGCCGAGCACCGGCCCGAAGGCGAAGGTGCCGAACCACAGGAACATCAGCATGATCGCGATGGACAGGCCCATGTCGCCGACGCGGTTGACCAGGAAGGCCTTCTTCGCGGCCGTGGCGGCGCTGGGCTTGTGCTGCCAGAAGCCGATCAGCAGGTAGGAGGCGAGACCGACGCCCTCCCAGCCGACGTACAGCAGCAGGTAGTTGTCGGCGAGGACGAGCAGCAGCATCGCCGCGAGGAACAGGTTCAGATAGCCGAAGAAGCGGCGGCGCCGCTCGTCGTGCTCCATGTACCCGACGGAGTAGAGGTGGATCAGCGAGCCGACGCCCGAGATCAGCAGGACGAACGTCATCGACAGCTGGTCGAGCTGGAAGGCGACGTCCGCCTGGAAGCCCTCGACCGGGATCCAGCTGAACAGGTGCTGGCCCATCTCCCGGTGCTCCGGGTCCTTGCCCAGCATGTCGGCGAACAGGACCAGGCCGAGCACGAAGGAAGTGGCGGCGAGGGCCGTGCCGATCCAGTGGCCGACGGCGTCCAGCCGGCGTCCGCCGCACAGCAGGACCACCGCTCCGAGCAGGGGCGCCGCCACCAGCAGCGCAATCAGGTTCTCCACGATTCTTCCGACCCCTTACAGCTTCATCAGGCTGGCGTCGTCGACCGAGGCCGAGTGACGGGCACGGAACAGGGACACGATGATCGCGAGCCCGACCACGACCTCGGCGGCGGCGACGACCATCGTGAAGAACGCGATGATCTGTCCGTCGAGGTTGCCGTGCATCCGGGAGAAGGCGACGAACGCGAGGTTGCAGGCGTTGAGCATGAGCTCGATGCACATGAACACGACGATCGCGTTGCGCCTGATCAGCACGCCGGTGGCGCCGATCGTGAACAGCAGGGCCGCGAGATAGAGGTAGTTGACGGGGTTCACTTCGACGCCTCCTCGGACCGCTGGAACTTCGCCGGCCCGACCGCCCTGCGCTCCAGGCGGTCCTCGGACCGCTGCTCCAGAGCCTTGAGGTCGTTGAGCGCCTCCTGCGACACGTCGCGGATCTGGCCGCGCTCGCGCAGCGTCTTGCTGACGGTGAGGTCGGAGGGTGTGCCGTCGGGCAGCAGGCCCGCGATGTCGACCGCGTTGTGCCGGGCGTACACACCGGGGGCCGGCAGGGGCGGCAGTTGCTTTCCTGCGCGGACCCGCTCCTCGGAGAGCTCCCGCTGCGTCTTGGCCCGCTCGGTGCGCTCGCGGTGGGTGAGCACCATGGCGCCGACGGCGGCCGTGATGAGCAGGGCGCCGGTGATCTCGAAGGCGAAGACGTACTTGGTGAAGATGAGGGCGGCGATGCCCTCCACATTGCCCCCGGCGTTCGCCTGGCCGAGGCCGTTGAACTCCGTGAGCGAGGCGTTGCCGATGCCGCCGACCAGCAGGACGCCGAAGCCGAGACCGCACAGCAGGGCCAGCCAGCGCTGGCCCTTGATGGTCTCCTTCAGGGAGTCCGCCGCGGTCACACCCACGAGCATCACCACGAACAGGAACAGCATCATGATCGCGCCGGTGTAGACGACGATCTGGACGACGCCCAGGAAGTAGGCGCCGTTGGCGAGGTAGAAAACCGCCAGGATGATCATGGTGCCGGCGAGGCAGAGCGCACTGTGCACGGCCCTCTTCATGAGGATGGTGCACAGGGCGCCGATCACCGCGATCGTGCCGAGGATCCAGAACTGGACGGCTTCTCCGGTGGAGGTGGAGTAGGCGGCGAGCTGGGCGGTCATCGGCCGACCACCTTCCCCGACGCCGGCTCGGTGTCGCCGAAGGTGGAGTCGGCCTCCTGCACGACCTCGCCCTCGGAGTGGACGACCTGCTGCTCCGTGCCGGGCGCGGCCTCGGTGACCAGGCCCCGGTAGTAGTCCTGTTCGTCCGTCCCCGGGTAGATGGCGTGGGGCGAGTCGACCATGCCGTCCTCGAGACCGGCGAGCAACTGCTCCTTGGTGTAGATGAGGTTGGCCCGGCTGGAGTCGGCCAGCTCGAACTCGTTCGTCATCGTGAGCGCGCGCGTGGGGCACGCCTCGATGCACAGGCCGCACAGGATGCAGCGGGCGTAGTTGATCTGGTAGACGCGGCCGTACCGCTCGCCCGGCGAGTAGCGCTCCTCGTCGGTGTTGTCCGCGCCCTCCACATAGATCGCGTCCGCGGGGCAGGCCCACGCGCACAGCTCACAGCCGACGCACTTCTCCAGGCCGTCCGGATGGCGGTTGAGCTGGTGCCGTCCGTGGAAGCGCGGAGCCGTGGTCTTCTTCTGCTCCGGGTACTGCTCGGTCAGCCGCTTCTTGAACATGGCCTTGAAGGTCACGCCGAAGCCGGCCACGGGGTTCTGGAAACCGGGCTTGGTGTCCTTCGGTTCCTCAGCCATCTGACGCCTCCTTTCCATCCGTAGATCCGTCCAGAGATCCGTCACTCTGAGTATCGGGCCCACCACTGACAATCAGCTCCCGCTCACGGCGCGAGCGGCGCCGGGGAGCCGGCGGAAGCTCCTGTCCGGGCAGCGGCGGTACGGGGAATCCGCCCGCCATGGGGTCGAAGGCCGCCGGGGTCTCGGCCGGCCGCTCGGCCTCCTTGGACTTCTCGCGGAACATGTCGACGACGAAGGAGAGCACCAGCAGGGCCAGCACGCCGCCGCCGACGTAGAGCACGATGTCGGCGAAGTCGTAGTTCTCGTTCCGCAGGGCGCGCACGGTGGCGACGAGCATCAGCCACACCAGCGAGACCGGGATGAGGACCTTCCAGCCGAGCTTCATCAGCTGGTCGTAGCGGACGCGCGGGAGCGTGCCGCGGATCCAGATGAACATGAACAGCAGCAGCTGGACCTTGACGGTGAACCAGAGCATCGGCCACCAGCCGTGGTTCGCGCCCTCCCAGAAGGTGCTGATCGGCCAGGGGGCCCGCCAGCCGCCGAGGAACAGCGTGGTGGCGACGGCCGAGACGGTCACCATGTTGACGTACTCGGCGAGCATGAACATCGCGAACTTGATCGACGAGTACTCGGTGTTGAAGCCGCCGACCAGGTCGCCCTCGGACTCCGGCATGTCGAAGGGGGCGCGGTTGGTCTCGCCGACCATGGTGACGATGTAGAGGATGAAGGAGAGCGGCAGCAGCAGGATGTACCAGCGGTCGGCCTGCTGCTCGACGATCGTCGACGTCGACATCGACCCCGAGTAGAGGAACACGGAGGCGAAGGCGGCGCCCATCGCGATCTCGTAGGAGATCATCTGCGCGCAGGAGCGCAGGCCGCCCAGCAGCGGGTACGTCGAGCCGGAGCTCCAGCCCGCGAGGACGATGCCGTAGATGCCGACCGAGGCGACCGCGAGGATGTAGAGCATCGCGATCGGCAGGTCGGTGAGCTGCATCGTGGTGCGCTGGCCGAAGATCGAGATCTCGTTGCCGGCCGGGCCGAAGGGGATCACCGCGATCGCCATGAAGGCCGGGATGGCCGCGATGATCGGCGCGAGGACGTAGACCGCCTTGTCCGCGCGCTTGACGATCACGTCTTCCTTGAGCATCAGTTTGATGCCGTCGGCGAGCGACTGGAGCATGCCCCAGGGGCCGTGCCGGTTGGGGCCGACGCGCAGCTGCATCCAGGCGACGACCTTGCGCTCCATGACGATGGAGATCAGCACGGTCACCATCAGGAAGGCGAAGCAGAACACCGCCTTGATGACGACCAGCCACCAGGGGTCGCGGCCGAACATCGAGAGGTCTTCAGCGGCGAGGAGATACGGGCTCATGCCTCCACCTCCTTGGGGGCCTCGCCGGCGAGCGTCGCCGGTCCGATGCGGACGAGGGAGCCGGGCCGCGCCCCGGTGTCGGAGGCGACGCCGCCACCGCTGGAGTTCAGCGGCAGCCACACCACCCGGTCGGGCATCTCACTGATCTGGAGCGGGAGTTCCACGGCGCCCTGCGGGCCGGTCACGGCGAGGAGGTCGCCGTCCTTGACGCCCGCCTCGGCGGCCGTCGCGGCCGACACACGCGCGCGTGCGGCGTGCCGGGTTCCGGCGAGTGCCTCGTCGCCCTGCTGGAGGAGGCCCTGGTCGAGCAGCAGCCGGTGCCCGGCGAGGACGGCCTCGCCGACGGCCGGGCGGGGCAGCGCGGCCGCGGTCTCCAGGGGTTCGCCGGCCCGCGGGCCGTCCCAGGAGCCGAGCCGGTCGATCTCCGCGCGCACGGTGCGCAGATCCGGCAGTCCGAGGTGGACGTCCATGGCGTCGGCCAGCATCTGCAGCACCCGCGCGTCGGTCGGCGCGAGGCGGCGGGTCATCTGGTCGGGCTTGAGCGCGGCCTCGAAGAAGCGCACCCGGCCTTCCCAGTTGAGGAAGGTGCCGGCCTTCTCGGCGACCGCGCCGACGGGCAGGACGACATCGGCCTCGCGGCTGATCTCGCTGGGCCGCAGTTCGAGGGAGACCAGGAAGCCGACCTCGTCGAGCGCCTCACGCGCGCGTGCCGGGTCGGGCAGGTCGGCGATCTCCACGCCCGCCACCAGCAGCGCCTGCAGCTCGCCGGTCGCGGCGGCCTCGACGATCTGGCCGGTGTCGCGGCCGTAGCGGTGCGGGAGGCCGGCCACGCCCCAGACGCCGGCGACCTCGTCACGCGCGCGTGGGTCGGTGGCCGGGCGTCCGCCCGGCAGCAGCGACGGCAGCGCGCCCGCCTCGATCGCGCCGCGTTCCCCGGCCCGGCGCGGGATCCACACCAGCCGGGCGCCGGTGGCGGTCGCGGTGCGCATGGCGGCGGTGAGTCCGCCGGCCACCGCGGCCAGCCGCTCGCCGACGACGATCACGGCGCCCTCGGCGCGCAGCGCCTCGGCGGCCGTGGCGCCGTCGTCCTCCAGGCCGGCGCCGCTGCCGAGCGCGTCCAGCCACTCGGTCTCGGTGCCGGGAGCCGCGGGCAGCAGCGTGCCCCCGGCCTTCGCCAGACCGCGGGTGGCGTGCGTGGCCAGCGAGAAGACCCGCTGTCCGTGCCCCCGCCAGGCCTTGCGCAGCCGCAGGAAGACGCCGGGCGCCTCCTCCTCCGCCTCGAACCCGACCAGCAGGACGGCGGGCGCCTTCTCCAGCGCGGTGTACGTGACGCCCGTACCGTCGAGGTCCCGGCCGCGCCCGGCGACCTGGGCGGCGAGGAAGTCGGCCTCCTCGGCGCTGTGCACGCGCGCGCGGAAGTCGATGTCGTTGGTGTCGAGCGCCACGCGCGCGAACTTGCTGTACGCGTAGGAGTCCTCGATGGTGAGCCGGCCGCCGGTCAGGACGCCGGTGCGGCCTCGGGAGGCCAGCAGCCCCTGGGCCGCGATCTGCAGCGCCTCGGGCCAGGAGGCCGGTTCCAGCTCACCCTCGGCGTTGCGCACGAGCGGCGTCTGAAGCCGGTCCCGCTGCTGCGCGTACCGGAACCCGAACCGCCCCTTGTCGCAGATCCACTCCTCGTTGACCTCGGGGTCGTCGGCCGCGAGCCGCCGCATGACCTTGCCGCGCCGGTGGTCGGTGCGCGTCGCGCAGCCGCCGGAGCAGTGCTCGCACACCGACGGGGAGGAGACCAGGTCGAAGGGGCGGGAGCGGAATCGGTACGCCGCCGAGGTCAGCGCGCCGACCGGGCAGATCTGGATGGTGTTGCCGGAGAAGTACGACTCGAACGGGTCGCCCTCGCCGGTGCCGACCTGCTGGAGCGCGCCCCGCTCGACCAGCTCGATCATCGGGTCGCCCGCGATCTGGTTGGAGAACCGGGTGCAGCGGGCGCACAGCACGCAGCGCTCACGGTCGAGCAGCACCTGCGTGGAGATCGGCACGGGCTTCTCGTACGTGCGCTTGCGGCCCTCGAAGCGGGACTCGGCGTCGCCGTGCGACATGGCCTGGTTCTGCAGCGGGCACTCGCCGCCCTTGTCGCAGACCGGGCAGTCCAGCGGGTGGTTGATGAGCAGGAGCTCCATCACACCCTTCTGGGCCTTCTCGGCGACCGGCGAGGTGAGGTGGGTCTTCACCACCATCCCGTCGGTGCAGGTGATGGTGCAGGACGCCATGGGCTTGCGCTGGCCCTCGACCTCGACGATGCACTGGCGGCAGGCGCCGGCCGGATCGAGGAGCGGGTGGTCGCAGAACCGGGGGATCTCGATGCCGAGCTGCTCGGCGGCCCGGATGACCAGGGTGCCCTTGGGCACGCTGATCTCGGCGCCGTCGATCGTCAGCGACACGAGGTCCTCCGGCGGGACCGCCGCTTCTCCCCCGCCGGAGGGAGAGCTGGTGGTCACGGTCATGCGTTCACCTCCGTGCGGTCGGCCCAGGCCGTCGACCTGGCCGGGTCGAAGGGGCAGCCCCGGCCCGTGATGTGCTGCTCGTACTCCTCGCGGAAGTACTTGAGCGAGGAGAAGATCGGCGAGGCGGCGCCGTCGCCGAGGGCGCAGAAGGACTTGCCGTTGATGTTGTCGGCGATGTCGTTCAGCTTGTCGAGGTCGGACATCCGTCCCTTGCCGGCCTCGATGTCGCGCAGCAACTGCACGAGCCAGTACGTGCCTTCGCGGCAGGGCGTGCACTTGCCGCAGGACTCGTGGGCGTAGAACTCGGTCCAGCGCGTGACGGCACGGACCACGCAGGTCGTCTCGTCGAAGCACTGGAGAGCTTTTGTGCCGAGCATGGAACCCGCGGCGCCCACTCCTTCGTAATCAAGAGGGACGTCGAGATGCTCGTCGGTGAACATCGGGGTCGAGGAGCCCCCCGGCGTCCAGAACTTGAGGCGATGGCCGGGGCGCATGCCGCCGCTCATGTCGAGGAGCTGGCGGAGCGTGATCCCGAGCGGCGCCTCGTACTGACCGGGGCCCGCGACATGGCCGGACAGGGAGTAGAGCGTGAAGCCTGGCGACTTCTCACTCCCCATCGACCGGAACCAGTCTTTGCCCCGGCTCATGATGGCGGGAACCGACGCGATCGACTCGACGTTGTTCACCACAGTCGGGCATGCGTAGAGACCCGCGACAGCAGGGAAGGGAGGACGGAGCCGCGGTTGACCCCGGCGGCCTTCGAGCGAGTCCAGCAGTGCGGTCTCCTCACCGCAGATGTACGCGCCCGCGCCCGCGTGCACGGTGATGTCGAGGTCGAGTCCGCTGCCCTGGATGTTCTCGCCCAGGAAGCCCGCCTCGTACGCCTCGCGTACGGCGGAGTGCAACCGCCGCAGCACCGGTACGACTTCACCACGCAGATAGATGAAGGCATGCGAAGACCTGATGGCGTAACACGCGATGATCATGCCCTCGATGAGGCTGTGCGGGTTCGCGAAGAGGAGCGGGATGTCCTTGCACGTCCCCGGCTCCGACTCGTCGGCGTTGACAACTAGATAGTGCGGCTTTCCAT
The DNA here is from genome assembly GCF_042671245.1 of Streptomyces sp. NPDC057099. Classification (NCBI taxonomy): domain Bacteria; kingdom Bacillati; phylum Actinomycetota; class Actinomycetes; order Kitasatosporales; family Streptomycetaceae; genus Streptomyces; species Streptomyces sp. NPDC057099. The sequence goes on along the minus strand of NZ_JBHUTX010000005.1, from coordinate 163,608 downwards.
CCCCCTGGGGAATGAACTGCCACTTCATCCCCGTCGGGAATCCCGCGCCGCCGCGCCCGCGCAGACCGGACTCCTTGACGTACGCGATCACGTCGTCCGGCGACATGGCGAGCGCCTTGCGCAGCCCTTCGTACCCCTCGTGCCTTCGGTACACGTCCAGCGTCCAGGACTTGTCCTCGTCCCAGAAGGCCGACAGCACCGGTGCGAGCAGCTTCTCGGGGCTCATGTCTTTCAGCTCGGGTGCCAAGGTCATCACTCCCCCTCCTCGGCGGCGGGCCCGGCCGGGTGGGCCGGGTCGGAGGCCGACGTGTCCTGCGGCGCGTCGTGCGAGCTCAAGTGCTCCGTCGGTGACGGGTCGTGGGGTGTCTCGGTCCGGGCCGCCTCACCGCGGGGATGCACCACGCGCGCGGGTGCGGCCTCCCCCTTGGCGAGCTTCAGGCCGACCAGGGAGGCGTGTCCCGCGCTTCCTCCGGACTCGACGGCCCCGTCCCGCTCGTCGGGGAATCCGGCCAGGACCCGGGCGGTCTCCTTGAAGGTGCACAGCGGCGCACCGCGCGTGGGCGTGACCGGGCGTCCCGCGCGCAGGTCGTCGACGAGGCGCTTGGCGCTGCCCGGGGTCTGGTTGTCGAAGAACTCCCAGTTGACCATCACGACCGGCGCGAAGTCGCAGGCCGCGTTGCACTCGATGTGCTCCAGGGTGACCTTGCCGTCGTCGGTGGTCTCGCCGTTGCCGACGCCGAGGTGCTCCTGGAGCTCCTCGAAGATCGCGTCCCCGCCCATGACCGCGCACAGGGTGTTGGTGCACACCCCGACCTGGTAGTCACCGCTCGGCCGGCGCCGGTACATGGAGTAGAAGGTGGCGACCGCGGTGACCTCGGCCGTGGTCAGGCCGAGGATGTCCGCGCAGAACCGCATGCCCGTGCGCGTGACGTGTCCCTCCTCCGACTGCACGAGGTGCAGCAGGGGCAGGAGGGCGGACCGGGAGTCCGGGTAGCGGGCGATGACCTCGCGCGCGTCCGTCTCCAGTCGGGCCCGGACGTCGTCCGGGTAGGCGGGCGCGGGCAGTTCGGGCATGCCCAGGCTGACGCCCCGCTCGGAAGAAGAGGTGGTCACCGGTCGACGCCTCCCATCACGGGGTCGATGGACGCGACGGCGACGATGACGTCGGCGACCTGGCCGCCCTCGCACATCGCCGCCATGGCCTGCAGGTTGGTGAAGGACGGGTCGCGGAAGTGGACCCGGTAGGGGCGGGTGCCGCCGTCGGACACGACGTGCACCCCGAGTTCGCCCTTGGGCGACTCGACCGCCGCGTACGCCTGGCCCGGCGGGACGCGGAAGCCCTCGGTGACCAGCTTGAAGTGATGGATCAGGGCCTCCATGGAGGTGCCCATGATCTTCTTGATGTGGTCGAGGGAGTTGCCGAGTCCGTCGGGCCCGAGGGCGAGCTGGGCGGGCCAGGCGATCTTCTTGTCGGCGACCATGACCGGGCCGGGCTGGAGCCGGTCCAGGCACTGCTCGACGATCCGGAGCGACTGGCGCATCTCCTCCAGCCGGATCAGGAAGCGGCCGTAGGAGTCGCAGGTGTCGGCGGTCGGGACGTCGAAGTCGTACGTCTCGTAGCCGCAGTACGGCTGCGTCTTGCGCAGGTCGTGCGGCAGGCCGGTGGAGCGCAGGATCGGGCCCGTCGCGCCGAGGGCCATGCAGCCGGCCAGGTCCAGATAGCCGACGTCCTGCATACGGGCCTTGAAGATGGGGTTCCCGGTGGCGAGCTTGTCGTACTCCGGGAGGTTCTTCTTCATCTTCTTCACGAACTCGCGGATGTGGTCCACCGCGCCGGGCGGCAGGTCCTGGGCGAGTCCGCCGGGGCGGATGTACGCGTGGTTCATCCGCAGGCCGGTGATCAGCTCGTAGATATCGAGAATGAGTTCACGATCACGGAATCCGTAGATCATGACCGTGGTGGCGCCGAGCTCCATGCCGCCGGTGGCGATGCACACCAGGTGCGACGACAGCCGGTTCAGCTCCATCAGGAGCACCCGGATGATCGAGGCCCGGTCCGGGATCTGGTCCTCGATGCCGAGGAGCTTCTCGACGCCGAGGCAGTACGCCGTCTCGTTGAAGAACGGCGTCAGGTAGTCCATGCGCGTCACGAACGTCGTGCCCTGCGTCCACGTCCGGTACTCGAGGTTCTTCTCGATGCCGGTGTGCAGGTAGCCGATGCCGCAGCGGGCCTCGGTGACGGTCTCGCCGTCGATCTCCAGGATCAGACGGAGCACGCCGTGCGTGGACGGGTGCTGCGGGCCCATGTTGACGACGATGCGCTCGTCGTCGGCGCGGGCCGCCGACTCGACGACCTCGTCCCAGTCGCCGCCGGTGACGGTGTAGACGGTGCCCTCGGTGGTCTCGCGAGGGGAGGCGTGCGAAGTGCTCATGAGTACGACCTCCGCTGGTCCGGAGCCGGGATCTGGGCGCCCTTGTACTCGACGGGGATACCGCCGAGGGGATAGTCCTTGCGCTGCGGGAAGCCCTGCCAGTCGTCCGGCATCATGATCCGCGTCAGGGCCGGGTGACCGTCGAAGACGATGCCGAAGAAGTCGTACGTCTCGCGCTCGTGCCAGTCGTTCGTCGGATAGACGGAGAACAGCGACGGGATGTGCGGGTCGCCGTCGGGGGCGCTGACCTCCAGGCGGATCAGCCTGTTGTGGGTGATCGAGCGCAGGTGGTAGACGGCGTGCAGCTCGCGGCCCTTGTCGTTCGGGTAGTGGACGCCGCTGACGCCGGTGCACAGCTCGAAGCGCAGGGCCGGGTCGTCGCGCAGGGTGCGGGCGACGCGGACCAGGTGCTCGCGCTCGATGTGGAAGGTCAGCTCGTCGCGGTCGACGACCGTCTTCTCGATGGCGTTCTCCGGGAGCAGTCCCTGTTCCTCCAGGGCTCCCTCCAGCTCGTCGGCGACCTCGTCGAACCAGCCGCCGTAGGGGCGGTTCGTCTGGCCCGGGAGCCGGACCGAGCGGACCAGGCCGCCGTAGCCGGAGGTGTCGCCGCCGTTGTTCGCGCCGAACATGCCGCGCTGGACGCGGATCTCCTCGCCGCCCTCGCCGCGCCGGCCGGGGAGGTTGGAGGCCGACAGGTCCTTCTCCGGGTTGGCGCCGCCCGTGCCGTTCGCGTCGCTCATCGCAGCAGCCCCTTCATCTCGATCGTGGGCAGGGCCTTGAGCGCCGCCTCCTCCGCCTCGCGGGCCGCCTCCTCGGCGTTCACGCCGAGCTTGGAGGACTGGATCTTCTGGTGGAGCTTGAGGATGGCGTCCATCAGCATCTCCGGCCGTGGCGGGCAGCCGGGGAGATAGATGTCGACCGGCACGATGTGGTCGACGCCCTGGACGATGGCGTAGTTGTTGAACATGCCGCCCGAGGAGGCGCAGACCCCCATGGAGATCACCCACTTGGGGTTCGGCATCTGGTCGTAGACCTGCCGCAGTACCGGCGCCATCTTCTGGCTGACCCGGCCGGCGACGATCATCAGGTCCGCCTGCCGGGGCGAGCCCCGGAAGACCTCCATGCCGAAGCGCGCCAGGTCATAACGGCCGGCGCCGGTGGTCATCATCTCGATGGCACAGCAGGCGAGGCCGAACGTGGCGGGGAAGACGGACGACTTGCGCACCCAGCCCGCGGCCTGCTCGACGGTGGTCAGCAGGAAGCCGCTCGGCAGCTTTTCTTCGAGTCCCATGACTAAAGGCCCCTCAGTCCCATTCCAGGCCGCCGCGCCGCCATACGTACGCGTACGCGACGAAGACGGTGAGCACGAAGAGCAGCATCTCCACGAGCCCGAAGATCCCCAGGGCGTCGAAGGTGACGGCCCAGGGGTAGAGGAAGACGATCTCGATATCGAAAATGATGAAGAGCATCGCCGTCAGGTAGTACTTGATGGGGAAGCGCCCGCCGCCGGCCGGCGTGGGGGTCGGCTCGATCCCGCACTCGTAGGCCTCGAGCTTGGCCCGGTTGTACCGCTTCGGCCCGATCAACGTGGCCATGACCACGGAGAAGATCGCAAAGCCTGCCCCGAGGGCTCCCAGTACGAGGATGGGCGCATACGCGTTCACCGCTCCTCGCTCCTCTCAGTCGGCACTGACTGCTGGCGGTTTGCATCGGGCTCACTTCCGCCCCGTCCGTCCCTCGAACCCCGCCCGCCCCGGCGAAGATCGGGAACATGTGAAGCAGGTCACAAGCCCAACCGCGTGCATCTTATGCCTGTCGCTCTGTGATCTGCGACACGGGGTATTACTCAACCTTTGTGATCTCCACCACCTGACGAAGGATCATGAAGTCGGATGAGCGGTGATCTTCACACGCGAAGCGTCCGGGCGATCACCAGACGTGACATTTTACCTAGTCAGCGCAGGCCAGAAGGGCCGTCTCAATATCAAGAGGGTTCCCTTGCATGCAAATTGGCGAGGGGCTCGATCTCTTGATAGAGGCCGCATTCACACATCAGAGGGCATGTGGAGCGGGATGTGGACGTGTGCGCGCGTTCACGATCTTCGCGAGGCCGTGACCGGCTCGTGATCCACGGCGCGCGACGCGAGCACCGGGGCTACCGTTCCGTGACCTCCGTCACACCGATGAGAGATCCATGAGAACGGGGCTTGGCCAATCAACGCAACCGGTGGTAGGTGCGGGGCAATTCGGGCGTATTGATCAAAGACCGTGATCACAGCCCGGTCACGGTGTGCCCGCAATGTCCGTTACGGCGTCAATAAAGGGCCTCGAGCGGGGGTTTTGAGGGCTCGATTGAACAACTGTGGCGCAGCACACGTTTCTTGAAGATATGAAGGAGCCCCTGGTACCGGTTGTTCCCATGTCCCACACCGCTCACATACGCAGCCACCGGAAACCCCGCCGCAGTGCGACCTCGACGATCGCCGTGCGTGCCGGAGTCACCGGTGGCATCCTCAGCCTGGCAGCGGCGGGTGCGTCGGCCTCGGCGAGCGCCGCCGAGCCGGTGACGCAGACCATCGAACTGCCCACCCTGACGGCCGACATGGCCACTCAGGTCGCCCAGTCCGCGGCCGCCACGCAGCAGGCCGCCGCGAACTACGAGCTGCGCGCCGAGCGTGACGCCGCCGCCGCCAAGGCCGCCACCGAGGCCAAGAAGGACCTCGCCGAGGCGAAGAAGAAGGCGGAGGCCAAGAAGAAGGCCGCCGAGGAAGCCCGCAAGGCCGCCGCCGAGCGCGCCACGCGCAGCGCCGAGCGCGCCACCCTCTCCGCTTCCGCCTCCGCGTCGGCGTCCACCTCGACGACCGCGCCTGCCAGCGGCAGCGTCGCGACCGTCGTCGCCTTCCTCAAGGCTCAGGTCGGCGACGCCTACGTCATGGGCGCCACCGGTCCCAGCGCCTGGGACTGCTCCTCCCTCGTGCAGGCCGCGTACAAGCAGGTTGGTGTGGATCTGCCGCGCGTCTCGCAGGACCAGTCGATGGCCGGCACCGACGTGCCGCTGTCCGACGTCCAGGTCGGCGACATCCTGTACTGGGGTGGCAAGGGCTCCGCGTACCACGTGGGTGTCTACATCGGCGACGGCCAGTACCTGGACGCGGCCAACCCGTCCAAGGGCGTCGTCATCCAGGACCTGTCGGGCTACCCGGCGTCGGGTGCCGTCCGCGTCCTCTGACGTCACGCACACGGGTTTGAGGGCCGCTGCCTCTCGGAGGCAGCGGCCCTCCCGGCGTGTCCGCACCCCTCCTGCCGCCCTCACGGCCGTCTCCCGGCCTTTCGGGGCCGAAGTGTGCCCGGAGCAGACCGAGCCGTAGCGCGGTGCTCAGACGGCCCTCTGGCCCATGATGGGTGCCGGTCACCCACCGACACCCGAGGAGAGCAGGATGTCGAGCGTCTTCGTACAGGGACGGCCCGTCGACTCGTACCCCCGGCTCACGCCCGAGGCACGGCGCGGGAAGGTCAGGCGGATCACCGAGGCCGGCGAGGAGGTCCTGCACAAGCCGTGCCGGGACGTCACCGAGTTCGGCCCGGACCTCGCCGCGCACATCGACGACATGTTCCTGACCATGTACACCGCGGACGGAGCCGGGCTCGCCGCGAACCAGGTCGGTGTCGGCCTGCGGCTGTTCGTGTACGACTGCCCGGACGACGACGGGGTGCGGCACGTCGGGCACATCGTCAACCCGGTCCTGGAGCCGCTCGACGCCGCTCACCGGAGGCTGCTCGACGAAGGCGAGGGGTGCCTGTCGGTGCCGGGTGCCACCATGGACGTACCGCGGCCGGACCGGGCCGTCGTGCGCGGGTTCGACCGGGACGGCGAGCCGGTCGTGATCGAGGGCACGGGGTACTTCGCGCGCTGCCTCGCCCATGAGGCCGACCACTGCGCCGGGCGGCTCTATCTGGACCGGCTCTCCAGGCGGGAGCGGAAGGACGCGCTGCGGCAGGCGGCGGACCGGCGGGACGAGGTGCTCGCGCGCCGGGCCGCCAACGTCGAGGCGCTGAGTACCTGATCGGGCCCGGCGCCGCGTGCGTGATCAGGCCTTCGGGGCCACCTTGCTCAGCCCGTTGATGATGCGGTCCATCGCGTCGCCGCCGGTCGGGTCCGTGAGGTTCGCGAGGAGCTTCAGGGTGAACTTCATCAGCAGCGGGTGCGTGAGACCGCGCTGGGCCGCGATCTGCATGACCTTCGGATTGCCGATGAGCTTCACGAAGGCACGGCCGAGTGTGTAGTAGCCGCCGTACGTGTCCTTCAGGACGCGTGGGTAGCGCTGGAGGGCGAGTTCACGCCCCGCGGGGGTCGCGCGGGCGTGGGCCTGGACGATGACGTCGGCGGCGATCTGGCCGGACTCCATGGCGTAGGCGATGCCCTCGCCGTTGAAGGGGTTCACCAGGCCGCCGGCGTCACCGACGAGCAGCAGGCCCTTGGTGTAGTGCGGCTGGCGGTTGAAGGCCATCGGGAGCGCCGCCCCGCGGATCGGGCCGGTCATGTGGTCGGGGGTGTAGCCCCAGTCCTCCGGCATGGACGCGCACCAGGCCTTCAGGACCTCGCGCCAGTCCAGCTCCTTGAAGGAGTCGGAGGTGTTGAGCACGCCCAGGCCGACGTTGGAGGTGCCGTCGCCCATGCCGAAGATCCAGCCGTAGCCGGGCAGGAGCCGGTCCTCCCCCGGGCCCCGGCGGTCCCACAGCTCCAGCCAGGACTCCAGGTAGTCGTCCTCGTGGCGGGGGCTCTCGAAGTACGTCCGTACGGCCACGCCCATCGGGCGGTCCTCGCGGCGGTGCAGGCCCATCGCGAGGGAGAGGCGCGTGGAGTTGCCGTCGGCGGCGACGACGAGCGGCGCGTGGAAGGTGACTTCGCGCTTCTCCTCACCGAGCTTGGCGTGCACACCGGTGATCCGGCCGGTGCGGTCGTCGATGACCGGGGCGCCGACGTTGCAGCGCTCGAACAGCCTGGCGCCCGCCTTCTGGGCCTGCCGGGCGAGCTGGTCGTCGAAGTCGTCGCGCTTGCGGACGAGGCCGTAGTCGGGGAAAGAGGCGAGATCCGGCCAGTCGAGCTGGAGGCGCACTCCGCCGCCGATGATCCGCAGGCCCTTGTTGCGCAGCCAGCCGGCCTCCTCCGAGATGTCGATGCCCATCGCCACGAGCTGTTTGACGGCGCGCGGGGTGAGGCCGTCGCCGCAGACCTTCTCGCGCGGGAACGCGGTCTTCTCCAGCAGGAGGACGTCGAGTCCCGCTTTGGCGAGGTGGTAGGCGGTCGTGGAGCCGGCCGGCCCCGCGCCCACGACGATCACATCGGCGGTGTTCTCGGAGAGAGGCTCGGTCACGACGGTCACGGCGGGATCTCCCCAAGCTTCGGAATCTGTGTGCCGGCCGGCACAGGACATGGGCAGTCTATGCAGCGGTATCGATCACCTGCTGAAGGGATGCCTCCGTGAACCCTGCCCTCCCCGCTGTGCGACTGCGCGTGCCCACCCACGAGGACGCGTTCGCCTGGCACCGGATCTTCGACGACCCGGACGTCATGGAGTTCCACGGCGGAAAGGCCGCCGAACTGTCGGTCTACGAGGAGCTCACCGCCCGCCAGCGCCGGCACGACGCCGAGCGCGGCTTCTGCCTGTGGACCCTGCTCGACGAGTCCGGTCAGGTCATCGGCTTCACCGGGGCCCAGCCCTGGGAGCGGGACTGGGGGCCGAAGGGGGAGATCGAGATCGGCTGGCGCCTGGGCCGGGAGCACTGGGGCAAGGGGTACGTCACCGCGGCCGCGCGGCAGACGCTGGAGCGGATGCGGGCGGCCGGTGTTCCGGGCGTGGTGGCGATGGTCGACGCCCGCAACAGCCGGTCCATCGCGGTCACCCGGCGGCTGGGAATGCGCCTCGCCGAGACGTTCACGACGTTGGCGTCGGACCGCGCGGGGCACTGCTACCGGCTCGACCTCTGAGACGACGACATCACCCTGCGTAGTCGACTGTCACAGAAAGACATCCGTCGCTTCCGGCCGGTACGGGCCCGGAGTTACCCTTCCTGTACCGCTGGGGGTGACCTCTGTGCAGATATCCCGCAAAGCACCCGAAGTGCGCGTACCGCGTCTGGTCGGTCTGATGGCCGTGGACGCGCGCGAGACGGCCCGGTCGCGGGGCCTGTTCCTCAACGCGCCGGACCGGCCCGACTTCCATCTCGCCGTCGTCGACTACGTCGTACGTCAGTACCCGCAGCCCGAGGCCGAGGTGCCGCGGGACTCGATGGTCTACGTGTGGTTCGACTTCGGCCCCGGCGAGGGCGGCGGAGGCGTGCACGAGCCGCGGATCCCGAGACCGCCCCGGGGCGGTCTGCAACGGGAGCTGGACGAGCCGGGCGACCCGTACATGGTGCTCAGCTCCCCGTAGCCGGCGGCTGCCCGGAGGGGTTCAGCTCTCCTTGAAGCCCCGGTGCAGGGCGACGATCCCGCCGCTCAGGTTCCGCCAGGCCACCCGCGACCAGCCGGCCTTGCCCAGCCGCTCGGCCAGCGCGGGCTGGTCGGGCCAGGCGCGGATGGACTCGGCGAGGTAGACGTAGGCGTCGGGGTTGGAGGACACGGCCCTGGCGACCGGCGGCAGGGCGCGCATCAGGTACTCGGTGTAGACGGTGCGGAACGGCGCCCACGTCGGGTGCGAGAACTCGCAGATCACGATCCGCCCGCCGGGCCGGGTCACGCGCTGCATCTCCCGCAGGGCCGTGTCCGTGTCCTGCACGTTGCGCAGCCCGAAGGAGATGGTGACGGCGTCGAAGGTGTCGTCCTTGAAGGGGAGCCGCGTCGCGTCGCCGGCGGTGTAGGGCAGCCAGGGCCGGCGCTGCTTGCCGACCTGGAGCATGCCCTGGGAGAAGTCGCACGGGACGACGTAGGCACCGGTCTGCGCGAAGGGCAGCGAGGAGGTGCCCGTGCCCGCCGCCAGGTCGAGGACCTTCTGGGCGGGGCGCGCGTCGACCGCCTTGGCGACCTCCTTGCGCCATCGCCGGTCCTGGCCGAGGGACAGCACGTCGTTGGTCAGGTCGTACCGTTCCGCCACGTCGTCGAACATCGAGGCGACTTCGTGCGGCTGCTTGTCCAGGGATGCGCGGGTCACGCGCCCATTCTTGCAGCACCCGATCGGGGAAGGAGCCGCGGCTTCTTCCGTGCCGCCACGTCCTCCACCCACCCGCACAGCAGCACGAACACCGCGATCAGCACCCAGCCGACCCCGAACATGAACCACTGGCTGTCCAGCGGCAGGTACGCCTCGAAGGCGGGCACGTTCCAGAGCCGGTCGATCAGCGGTACGGCGAGGATCAGGGCGATCTCGTGCCAGAGGTAGAGCGTGACGGCCCGGGCGTTGAAGACGGTCACGAGCCGGTCCAGCCGCCGGAACCGGGCGAGTCCCGCGAAGTCGGTCCGGAAGCGGGCCTTGGCGTACATCAGCAGCGTCACGAACCCGGCCGACCAGAAGGCCTGCGCGAGCGGGTTCTCGTCGAGGTCGTACGTGCCGTACTCGGCCTGGTGCGCGAGGGCGTACCAGCCGCCGAACGCGAGGACGGCCGACGCGAGCGGGAGCAGCGCGGCGGGCTTCAGCCGGGCCAGGACGCCGTCGTGGTGCGCGAAGCCGAGGAGCCAGCAGAACAGGAACGTCGCCAGGTCCCACAGCGCGGCGCCGAGCCGGTCGTCCGGGGGCTGCCACACGAACTGGAAGGCCGGTACGGGCCCCAGGGACAGCAGCAGCACAGGGATCGGGGCGAGCCGGAAGACCCGTAGCAGGAGCGGGGAGAGCAGCACGAACCACAGGTACGTCCGCAGGTACCAGAGGATCTCCCAGGCCTGCTCGCCCCAGGCGTTGCCCGGCGGGTCGCCGAGCGGCACCACCCAGTAGACGATCTGCCAGCCGGGCATCCAGCCGTGCACCAGCATCGCGCCCACCACGAACACGCCCCAGAACCAGAAGGGCGGCAGCAGTCTGCGCAGGCGGCTTCTGATCACCGTGAGGGCGGGGCGCTGGAGGGACCGCGCCATGAGGGTCCCGGCCAGGGCGAACATGACCCCCATGGAGGGGAAGACCAGCCCGGCCCAGGCCCAGCCGAAGGTGTGGTACGTGACGACGCGGACCAGGGCGACGGCCCGCAGCGTGTCGAAGTAGCGGTCCCGCACCGGGCGGGCGACGGCCTCCGGGAGCACCCGCTCGGCCGTCCTGCTGTGCGCCCCCATCAGCCCGCCCCCGCCGGGGTGCCGACCTCGCCGGTCCGCTTCAGCTTCTGCCAGCGCAGCCGGCCGCCGGTCAGGGCGGTGACGCAGGAGTGGATGAGGACGAGGTACATCATCTGGCGGTAGGCCAGCTGCTGGAGCGGCATCATCAGCAGATAGCGGTACTTCTCGCGGTCCAGGCGGAAGGCGTACGCCGCGCACACCAGCTGGACCCCGAGCACCGCGAGCCAGGCCAGCAGCGCCGCCTCGAAGTCGATGAAGATCATCGAGTAGGCCGTGAACACGTCGATGAGCGGGGCGAAGACCGGCGTGACGATCTGGAACAGCACCACCAGCGGCATGCCGACCCGCCCGAAACGCCCCGAAGGTCCCTTGTCCGTGAGCGACTTGCGGTGCTTCCACAGCGCCTGCATCGTGCCGTACGACCAGCGGTAGCGCTGGGACCAGAGCTGCTTGAGGGAGCCCGGCGCCTCGGTCCAGGCGCGCGCGTGCTCCTGGTAGACGACCCGCCAGCCGGCGCGGTGCATCGCGATGGTGATGTCGGTGTCCTCGGCGAGGGTGTCCTCGCTCATGCCGCCGACCTGGAGCACCGCCTCGCGGCGGAAGGCGCCGATCGCGCCGGGGATGGTCGGCATGCAGCGCAGCAGGTCGTACATGCGCCGGTCGAGGTTGAAGCCCATCACGTACTCGATGTGCTGCCATGCGCCGATGAGGGTGGTGCGGTTGCCGACCTTGGCGTTGCCCGCGATCGCGCCGACCTCCGGGTCGGCGAAGGGCTGGACGAGCTGCCGTACGGTGTCCGGCTCGAAGACGGTGTCGCCGTCCATCATCACCACGATGTCGTAGGCCGCGTTCCGTACGCCGTTGTTGAGGGCGGCCGGCTTGCCCGCGTTGGCCTGGCGGACGACACGCACGTTGGGCATGCCGAGGGACTCGGCGATCTCGGCCGTGCCGTCCGTGGAGCCGTCGTCCACGACGATGATCTCGATCGGGTGCGTGCTCCGCGCCAGCGAGGCGAGGGTGTTGGCGATGCACTCCTTCTCGTTGTACGCCGGGACGATCACACTCACCGGCCGGGTGACCGTCGGCCCCCAGCTGAAGCGGCGCCTGTTGCGCAGGCGGTAGTGGCGGCGGGCCAGGACGAGCATCATCCCGAAGCGGCCGATGACGGCCACGCCGACCACCATCAGGCCGACGGACAGCGTCGGCACGGCCCACTCGGCGACCGCCACGGCGGCGACCAGGGCCTTGCCCTCGTAGAGGATCGCGCCGGTGGCCTCGCGGTGGGCGGCCTGGAGGGTGTTCGCGGTGCCCTGAGGGCCGTTCGCGGCGCTCTGGGGTCCTCCGGTTCCGGGCTGCTGCTGCCCGGAGCCACGTCCCTGCTCCACGACGCCGCTGATGGTGGTGAAGGTGTACCCCTTCGCCCGCATCTTCTCGATGTATTGCGGCAGCGCCTTGATCGTCTGCGAGCGCTCGCCGCCCGCGTCGTGGAAGAGGACCGACGCGCCCTTGTTCTTCTTCGGCGTGGCCCACTGGACGATCTTCGAGACGCCCGGCCGCTTCCAGTCGTCGCTGTCGGTGTCGACGAAGACGCTGGTGTAGCCGTCCTCGCCGAGCTTCTTGTAGACGGGCCAGCTGTAGTTGTCGATGGCGTCCGTCTCCGAGGAGTACGGCGCCCGGAACAGGGTGGTCGTGATGTCGGCCGCGCCCGCCAGCGCGAGCTGGGTCTGCTCCATCTCGCGCCGGACCCGGGCATCGCTCTGGTACGACAGGTCGACGTGCGTGAAGGTGTGGATGCCCACCTCGTGGCCCTGCTCGACCATGTCCTCGACGATGCCCGGGTAGCGCGACACCATCGAGCCGACCAGGAAGAACGTGGCGGGCACGTCGTACTTCTCGAGGATCGCCAGCACCTGGGGCGTCCAGGTCGGGTTGGGTCCGTCGTCGAAGGTGAGCGCGATCGTCTTGTCGGGGACGGAGACGGTCGTGGCCTGTCCGCCGCGGAAGGTGACGATCGGCCCGCCGTCCAGGACGTCGTCCGGTACGTCGCTGGAGCCGGCCCCGGTGCGTACCCGCTGGTCGCCGCCGACCTCGGCGCGCAGATAGCCGTCGAGGAGCATCACGCAGATCAGCGCGAGCAGGAGCAGCAGGGCGAGGATGACGCGCGGCCTCTGCAGCGCGGCGGCCTTGCCGGCGGCCCGCTCCATCCGGGAGGGGGCGCGGCGGCGGCCGCGGGAGGGGGTGGTCGTGGTCATACGGCGGCCCCGGTCAGTTGGCGCCCGCGGCGGCGGAGGCCGACGGGGACGCGGTGGACGGGGACGTGGCGGAACCGGCGGTGCCGTCTTCGGTGACCTGGGGCGGAGCCGAGGGGACGCCGCTCGGCGGGGCGGCGCCCGGGCCCCCCGGCCCGACACCCCCCTGCCCCTCGCCCTGCGGCCCTCCGTCCTGCGGCCGGCCACCGCCGGGCCCGCCGCCCGCGAACGGCAGCAGCTGCGACGGTGTGAGCGAGGTGCCCCAGCCCATGAAGGCCGCGCCGAGCACGGCCGCGTACCCGAGGCAGACGACCCCCAGGAGGAGACCGATCCGGCGCAGCAGCCGGGCCCGGCGTCCGGAGTTGTCAACGAACACGGGCCCTTCGGCGGACTCGTTGCCGCGTTTGCGGCGGCGACCGCGGGTGACGCGGCTTTCGATGGCAGGCTCGGAATGCATTCCCCGGACATTAGGCGGGCTTTATGTGCCATAAACTTGGGCTCTGATGTGAGAGACCCATGAGAAACGACCGAAGCTGTCCTTTCTCTGAGAGTTTTCGGGAACACCTGCGGAACTCGATCCGAGCGCCCATCATCGTGAGACGTTTGCTGCCGGGAAACGTACTAGGGGTTTGGACCTTTATGACCTCACGAGAACGGGAGCGTGCGCTATGAGGAGTCACCGGAAGCGGGCGGCGGTCGGACTGGGCTGTCTGCTCGCCCTGGCCACCACGGCCTGCTCCGAGCAGGGCGAGGCGGCCCGTCCGGCACCCCCGGCGTCGGCCGCGCCCAGCGCCTCATCCCCCGGCGAGTCCGGGTCCGACTCCGAGTCCGATACCGGCACGAGCACCGCGTACGCCCCGTACGTCGACGCCAGGGACGCCTCCGGCACCGACTCCGCGGGCTCCCCCACGACGTACAACCTGGCGTTCGTGCTGGCCGGCGGCAGCGGCTGCACCCCGCGCTGGAACGGCACGGACGCGATCGACGATTCCGCGGTGAAGTCCCGTATCGCCAAGTTGAAGGGGGACAGTGCTCAGGTCCGGGTCTCCTTCGGCGGCGCCTCCGGCAAGGAACTCGCGGCGGCCTGCGACAGCGCGCCGGAGCTGGCGGCGGCGTACGGCAAGGCCCTCGACGCGGCCGGTGCCACCCGGGCCGACTTCGACATCGAGGGCGACGAGTTGGCCGACTCCGCCTCCATAGAGGTGCGTTCGAAGGCGATCGCGCTGCTCCAGAAGGAACGTACGGATCTGGAGGTCTCCTTCACGCTGCCCGTCATGCCGTCCGGACTGGGCAAGGACAGCCTGGCGCTCCTCGCCTCCGCCAACGACAACGGCGTCAAGGTCGCCACGGTCAATCTGATGACGATGAACTACGGCTCGTCGTTCGACGGCGACATGGGCGGCTACGCCCTCGCGGCCGCCAAGGCCTCGCACACCCAGTTGAAGAAGGTCTTCGGCACGTCGGACGCGGCCGCCTGGCGGGGCATGGCGCTCACCTCGATGATCGGCGTCAACGACGTCGACGGCGAGACCTTCACGCTCGCCGACGCCGCCGAGGTCCGCGCCTTCGCCGCGGGCAAGGGCATCGGGTGGGTGTCGATGTGGTCGGCGGCCCGGGACCGGCAGTGCGCGGACGGGGCGAAGACCGACAAGCCGGCGACCGACTGCAGTGGAGTGAAGCAGAGTTCGGGGGCGTTCGCGGCGGAGTTCACGGGCTGACGAATCGACAAGGCGCTTGAAAAGCGCGCGTCGGAAGGGCGCTGCTCAGCGCCGCCGGTGCACCAGCCGCCCCGCGCACACCGTCGCGACGCACTCCCCGGCCTCGTCGAAGACGGCGAGGTCGGCCCGGCCGGTCGGCACGAGGGCGGGCCGGCGCGTGGTGGGCAGGACGACGACGTCGTTGCGCTCGGCGGCGGCCCGGAGTTCCGCCGAGTCGACGTACTCCTCCAGGACCGCCACCGCTCCGAGCTTCAGCACCGCGTGGACGCGCTCGCGCGGGCTCGGGGCGTCCGGGAGCGGGCCCTCGTGGACGCGGGCGGGGCCGAGGGTCCCGGGCCAACTGCGCACCCGGGCCTTCGGGAACGCCCCGCGCACGTCGCCGAGCTTCCCGACGGCACCGATCCGGTCCCGTCCGACGACCACGGCGCCGTTCTTGACGGGATCGGAGTCCCAGGTGATGCGGACGGCGTCCGCCGTGTGGATCGTCTCCAACGCTTGCTCGCCGCCGCCTAGTTGGGGGCGAGCAGCTTGAGCTCGGGGTGAGCCGTGCCGCCCTCGATGGCCGTGGACGAGAAGTGCGAGACCACGCGGTCGTCGGCGGGGTCGTTCGCCGGGTCGTCGTGCACGACGAGGTGCTCGTACGTGGTCGCCCGCTGGGCCGGCACCCGCCCGGCCTTGCGGATCAGGTCGATGATCTCCAGCCGGTTGGAGCGGTGCTTGGCGCCGGCCGACGACACCACGTTCTCCTCCAGCATGATCGAGCCGAGGTCGTCGGCGCCGTAGTGCAGGGAGAGCTGGCCGACCTCCTTGCCCGTCGTCAGCCAGGAGCCCTGGATGTGGGCGATGTTGTCCATGAAGAGCCGCGCGATCGCGATCATCCGCAGGTACTCGAAGAGCGTGGCCTGCGTACGGCCCTTCAGGTGGTTGTTCTCGGGCTGGTAGGTGTACGGGATGAAGGCGCGGAAGCCGCCCGTGCGGTCCTGTACGTCCCGGATCATCCGCAGGTGCTCGATGCGCTCGGCGTTGGTCTCGCCGGTGCCCATCAGCATGGTAGACGTCGACTCCACGCCCAGTCCGTGCGCGATCTCCATGATCTCCAGCCAGCGCTCGCCGGACTCCTTCAGCGGGGCGATGGCCTTGCGGGGCCGCTCGGGCAGCAGCTCGGCACCGGCACCGGCGAAGGAGTCGAGCCCGGCGGCGTGGATGCGCTGGATGGCTTCCTCGACCGACACCTTGGAGATGCGGGCCATGTGCTCGACCTCGGACGCCCCCAGGCTGTGGATGACCAGCTGCGGGAAAGCCTGCTTGATGGCGGCGAAGTGCTCCTCGTAGTACTCGACGCCGTAGTCCGGGTGGTGGCCGCCCTGGAACATGATCTGGGTGCCGCCCAGCTCGACCGTCTCCGCGCAGCGGCGCAGGATGTCGTCGAGGTCGCGCGTCCAGCCCTTGTCCTTGGCCTTCGGCGGGGCGTAGAACGCGCAGAACTTGCACGCCGTGACGCACACGTTCGTGTAGTTGATGTTGCGCTCGATGATGTACGTCGCGATGTGCTCGGTTCCCGCGTACCGGCGGCGGCGTACGGCGTCGGCGGCGGCGCCCAGCGCGTGCAGCGGGGCGTCGCGGTACAGCGCGAGCGCCTCGTCCGGGGTGATCCGCCCACCGGCGGCTGCGCGGTCGAGGATGGGCTGAAGGTCGGCCTTCTCGGTCACCGGGCGTCCCTTTCGTAAGGGTTGTGGACGGACCAGGCCAGCGTACGCCAGCGGGTGTGCGGACTGGACGTCAGGCCGTCGTGCAGGGGTTGCGCGGACCGGACGTCAGGCTGTGTAGGCGCCCACGAGCAGTCCCAGCAGAGCGCCCGTGATCAGGAACGGCCCGAACGCGATCGCCGTCTTGCGCGAGGCCCGCCGCGCGACGACCAGGGCACCGCCGTACAGCGCGCCCAGCAGGAACCCGGCGAAGGTGCCGAGCATCACGGTCGGCCAGCCGTACCAGCCGAGCACCGCCCCCGTGCCCAGGGCGAGCTTGACGTCCCCGAAGCCCATGCCCGCGGGGTTGATGAGGAACAGCACGAAGTAGCCGCCGCCCAGCGCGAGCGAGCCGAGCAGGGCGGTCGTCCACTCCCCCGCGTGCTCGGGCACGAGCGCGGTGAGGCCGAGCAGGGCGAGCGCGGCCCCGGCGAACGGGAGCGTGAGCGGGTCGGGCAGCCGCCGCACCCGGAAGTCGACGGCCGTCAGCAGGACCCCGACGGGGGCGAGCAGCAGCCAGACGCCGAGCTCGGGGCGGGTACCGGTGGCGGCGGCGAGGGCGGCGCAGACGAGGGCGGTGGCGATCACCAGGGGGGTCGTACGGGGCCCGTATCCGGCGTCCTCACCCTCCGGACATTCCGGGCAGGCGGCGCGTCCCAGCCAGCCCTTGAGGGCATGCCCGCCGGGGCAGCTGTCGCGCCACGGCTCGCCCGCCTCGGCCGAGAAGCGATAGGCCGCGCGGGGCAGGAACGCTCCCGCCGCCGCACCCCAGAGCGCGGCGGCGACGATCAGCAGCCCGGCGTTCATCCCACCGCGGCGATCGCGTCGCGCCACGTCGGCAGCAGCTCGTCGAGCAGTGCCTCGGTGCGCGGCGGCAGGCCCCGGGCCCCGCTGCGGCCGATGAGATCGGTGGCGAGCGCGGTGAGCTGGGACGTGTCGCCGGTGGCGTGGGTGGCGCGCAGCAGCTCGTGCCACAGGCGCTCGTCGGCCGGGGCGGTGCGCAGGGCCGCGTTCAGGGCCTCGATGGCCTTCTCGGCGCGGTCCCTCTCCATGTGGAACTCGCACAGCGCGAGCCCGGTGTCCGCGACCAGCAGCGGCAGCTGGGCGTCGACGATCTCGTGGGTGAGCCACCGGTAGCGGCCCTCGGGCCGGTCGGCGAGCAGCGGCCCACGCACCAGGACGAGCGCGTCGGTGAGCAGCCGCCCGCGTACGGCCCGGCTGTCGACGCCCTTGCCCTGCGTGGCCTCGTGGTAGAGCGAGCGCAGCACGTCCAGGTCGGAGACGACGGACTTGGCGAGCGTGAGCCGCCCGGTCCCGTCCCGGCCGAGGCGGGGCGTGCCGTCCGGGTCGGCGCCGAGCCACACCCGCAGCCGGTCCAGGAGCGCGTCCCGTACGTCGTCGGTGACGCCGCGCGGCCACAGCGCCGAGGCCAGCACGCGCGGGTGCACGCCCTCGCGGTGCAGAAGCAGCAGCGCGAGCGCCTCGTGCAGCAGCGGGCTGCGCTCCCCGTCCGGGGTGTCCAGGCCGATGATCTCGTACGGCCCGACGAGACGGGCGTAGACGGCCGGCCGCCCGTGCTCGCTGATGTCGACGAGGAACGGCGGGGTGGTCACGGGTCCGTTCGTCTCGCGCTCGGGGTCGGCGTCGGTGAACAGCTCGACCACGGCGCGCTGTTGGGCGGCGGGCAGCAGCTGGGCGTCGAGTTCGAGCCCGAGCAGGGGCGCGAGCAGCTTGCCCTGGCCGGTGATCTCCATCTCCCAGGCGGCGCCCGGCAGATCGCCGGTCTCGGTGCCGACGAGGTATCCGATGCCGAGGCGTCCGGCGTCGGAGGCGAGTTCGGCGAGCTTGACGGCGTCCTCGGCGGACGGATGGGCGGCGAGCAGGACGAGGTGCGGGGCCCAGCGGGTGTGCTGGGCGGGCCCGGTGCGGCCGGTGAGCACGGAGTCGTGCCCGGCGGCGCCGAGTGCGCCCCGGCGCTGCCGCGTCTCGGCCTCCATGGTCTCGACGAGCGCCTCGATGTCCTCGAGGTGCCGGATCCGGTTCGGGGCGAGCGGCGTCAGGTCCTCCCCGAAGCCGACGAGCGTGATGGTCATGCGGTCGGACCAGCCGTTGGTCGCCAACTCGGCGGCGACGGACGCGAAGACGGCGGCCCGGTCGGCCTCCCGGCCGCTCAGCGAGACGATGCCGGGCACCGCCTCCAGGTTGAGCAGCAGCCGCGAGTCGTCCATGGTGCCGAGGCTGACGAGCCCCGGGTACGGAGCGGCCGTGTCGACGTCCTCGTAGCGCTCGGCGTCGGTCCTGGCCAGCATCCAGAAGGTCTGGTCCTGCCCCTGCTGCCAGGGGGCGGGCGGCTTTCCGGCGGGCTGGGCGAGCTGGAGGTGCAGGTCGCCGTTGCTCAGCCAGGCCGCGTACACGACCGGCAGCGCGCGCGACTCCTCGGCGAGGGAGGCGGCGAGCCCCCGCAGGCTCCGGTCGAGCAGCCGTACGCCCTCGGGGTCGGCGCCCACGAGCAGTGCGTCCTGGACGTCCTGGGCATCCCCGGTCGGCGTGGGCGGCTCCATGCCGCGCCGCCCGCCGATGGCCCCGAACGCCGACTGCCACAGCGCCTGCCGGCGCCGCCGCCCCAGGGCGCCGAGGAGACCGGCGGCGAGAAGGGGAGCGGTGAGAAGCGCTTCAGGCAGGCCGAAGGAGCTGTCGGACTCGGCGTCGACACTGGTGGCCTGCTGGTGTCCGGTGTCCGGGGCGGGCCGCTGCTCGGGCAGGGACACCTGGGAGGCGCCACCACCGGCGTGCTCGTGCCCACCGCCCTGGGCGCCGGACCCCCCGCCGCCCTGGGCGTGATCGCCGCTCTGCGCGTAGTCGCTGATCTGCTGCTGCACATCGGGCGAGACATTGGGAGCCTCGTCGGGCATCTCCACGAGGTCGCCGCCGCGCGCGTCGCCCGGCATCTCCATGATCCAGCCGGGCCGGATGAGACTGGCCTCGGAGAGCTTGGACCCGTCCGGCTGGACGCGGTCCTTGTTGAGCTCGAAGATCTCCTTGTAGCGACGCCCGTCACCGAGGTGCCGGTCCGCTATCTCCCACAGGGAGTCGTGGTGACGTCCCTCGGGCGGCTGGATCCGGTAGTACTTCGTGTCGCCCTGCTTGGCGGTGCTGCCGCCGGCCTCGGCGTGCGAGGCGGCGTGCGAGGCCTGCTCGGCGAGGGCGGACGCGGTGTCGGCGGCCTGCTCCTGCTGCTGGGCGAAGAGACCGCCCGGGGTCTGCTGGGCCGAGGCGACGGTGGGCTTCTGGTTGGCGTCGTACGTCTGCCCGAGCTGCGACAGCCCGGGCGCGAAGCTGGCGGCCGTGGCGCCGACGAGCAGCAGCGCGGCGACGAGCTGCCGCGCGAGCAACTGACTGGGTCCGGCGCCCGGTACCCGTCCCGGCACGCCGACACCCGACAGCGCGGCCTTCATCTCGACGAGCACGCAGGCGGTGAACTGCGCCCACGCCAGCCACACCACGACGGTGAGGATGTTCAGGAACGTCTGAACGGTGATCTCTTGCTGCAGCCAGTCGAAGCTCGGCACACCGTTCGGCAACGGCCACCCGATCTGCGTGGCCAGCGCGCCCGGCACGCCGACGAGCAGAACGGCCAGCGCGACAAAGGCGAAGAACGCCTTGACGAAGTCCCCGAACGACCGCCGCCGGATCCTCACCGGCTGCGGCGTCCGATTCCTTGGGGCCGTCGCTCCCGTAGTACTTCCCGTCGAGCTTGACGAGCTGGAGGTGCGGCGTCGCGGCATGGCGGGTGTCCTGGGGTCGTGTGTGGAGTGCCGTGAGGCAGAGCTGTGAAGTAAGGGGTGTGCTGAGCCTACAGAGATCTTATGGACTCTCATTGAGGTCGTCGAAGGGTGGAGGGGAGGAGGCGCGTTGACGTCCGGTTTGCCCGGCTGACCGCATGCGCTCGGCCTTACTGCCGGGCATCGAAACAGCCTCCGCCGCAGGTGCCCCGCACAACCCTCACGCACCCCTCACAATCAGGCGGGCGGAGCGACGAAGCGTATCGGCGTCCGCGTCCGGCCCCGCCGAGGCTCCGCCTGTACAGCACCCGGCGTTCGCAACCGCCACGTCACACTCCTCACCTTCCCCACACAATCCACCACTGTCTCTCAAGGGCCCATGACCCACCCCTGATAGCTTCCTTCCCTACCGCACACGCAGGAAGACGATCGAACTTCGGGGGAGAACGCCAGTGGCCCGCCGCGCTCTGACAACGACAGCCGCCACGCTCACCGCGACAGCCGCCCTGCTGCTCACCGCCTGCGGCGGAGGCGGCGACTCGTCGGACGACATCAAGGGAGCGGACAAGGGCTCGAAGAGCCCTTCTGCCTCGGCTTCCTCCGGTTCGGGGTCCACCGATGTCGACCGGCCCGACGTGAGCGTCCCGAAGGACCTGGATCTGGTCTTCGACTTCGAGAAGCCGTCGGACCAGGACAGCGCGGCAGCGCTCGAGGACGCCGCGAACTACATCCGCGCGCTGAACCACGGCATCACGAAGCAGGATCCGGCGGACCCCGCCTTCCAGTTCTATTCGTCGGGCCAGGCCGCCCAGTACGCGAACTCGCAGATCAAGGAGTATGCGGACGGCGGCTGGACCCTCACGGGCAAGGACCGGTACTACCAGGCCGAAACCAACCCGGTGGACGAGTCGGAGAAGGTCAAGACGGTCAACGTCACCTTCTGTGAGGACCAGTCCAAGGTCTACGGCAAGGAAGTCAAGTCCGAGAAGATCCACCGCACGAAGGAAAGCCTGGCGAGCTACCAGAAGTTCACCATCCTCATGGCGTCGGTGCAGGGCAAGCCGGTGTGGCGCGCCCAGCAGGTCACCGTCGAGGGGAAGGCGGAGGAATGCCGAGGCTGACCGCATCCAGGCGAACGAAGCTGATCGTGGCCCTGGCGGCGGGATCCCTCGTCTGGACCGCCGGCCCGGCTCATGCCGACAAGCCGGTCCCCGGCCAGGCCACACCCCCTCCGCAAGGTGGCTCCGACGGAAAGGGAGGGCTGTCGGCCTCTGTCTCCAACATCAAGCTCTCGTATCCCAGCGGCGGGGGCGGCGACGGCAAAGAGGGCAACCTCGGCACGGTCGACCCCAACTGGAAGCCGCCTGCCTGCTGGTACGAGCCCGCCTTCTCTCCGGCGCAGTTGAAGAAGTTCGTGGACACGGACAGTGGCGGTGATGTCGGTATCCACGAGTCCTGGTGGGGCAAGGGACTCTGGACCGACCACTACCGCGACGGAAAGCCCGCGGAGAATTTCGACATGCACGCGTCGAAGAACAGCATGGCCGAGGGGTACAAGGACTACAACCTCGGCAAGGACGGTTACTTCTGGCGCGGTGTGGCACCGGACCCCAACGCCTCGGACTCCTGGGACTGCGGCCGGATCATGTTCTGGGCCGACGCCGGCGAGATGCCGGACGACCCGAACGCGCCCACCCCGAAGACGCTCGCCGAGTACGCCTACAACAAGGTCAAGGTCCCCGAGACGAAGGTCGACCTGAAGCCGGAGGCGAAGTCCACGGTCAACCTTCCCACTTGGGTGTGGCTGGACAAGGGCACCTTCAAGGACGTCAAGGTCCGCGCCGAACTCCCGAACACGGGCCTGTGGGCCGAGACGACCGCCAAGCCGATCGCCCTCCACCTGGAGCCCGGCACCGAGGACGCCGAGGTCTTCCCGGCATCCGGCGACTGCGAGATCAACGACGACGGCAGCATCGGCACCCCGTACTCCAAGGGCGACGCCGAGAAGACCCCGCCGTGCGGGATCCGCTACCTCCGCGCCTCGAACGGCACACCCTACGAACTCTCGGCCAGCGTCACGTGGCAGATCACCTGGCAGGGTTCCGACGGCTCCGACGGCGACCTCCCCGACGGCACCTTCGAGACCACCCAGGACATGAACGTCCAGGAGATCCAGTCGATCAACCGCTGACTACCGGGGCCGACCGCACCGTTCGCAACTGCCACGGGGATTCCTCACCTTCCCCACTCCACCCACCACTGCCTCTCAAGAACCCATGGCCTGCCCCTGATAACTTCGTTCCCTGTCGCATACGGTGAACACCGGGGGAGACCAACGTTGGCACGCCGCGCACTGACCACCACCACCGCCGCCGCGCTGACCGCGACAGCGGCACTGCTGCTCACGGCCTGCGGTGGGGGTGACGACAAGTCGTCGGACGGCGTGGAGGGCGCGGACACGGAGTCGAGCGCGTCGGCTTCGGCTGGGGCATCGACGCCGTCCGGCCCCGGGCGCCCCGAGATCACCCTCCCGAGCAGCTTCCGGTTGACCTTCGAGGACTGGACGAGCAACAACCCCGGCCAGCAGGCGGTGCTCGATGATGCCAAGGAGGAAGTCCGGGCCGGATACGCGGCGATCATCGCGGACGACCCGGACAGCGAGGCCGTCGCCTTCTACGACACCGAGGGCGTCCACGGGCTGACCAAGGAGTGGATCAAGTCCTACACGGACAAGAACCTGACTGTCATCGGTGACCTGCCGGCCTTCAACCCCAAGGTCACCCTGGCAGAGAACCGCAGGGGAGCGTCGCTCAGCTACTGCACGGACGAGAGCAAGGCCAAGACCAGGCACCGCAAGACCGGCAAGGTCGAGGGGAATCCGGCAGACACGAGCCCTTACGTCCTCTACGCGGTTTCCCTGGCGAAGAACGATCAGGGCGTCTGGCAGAACGCGTCGGTTCGCTCCGAGCGAGGCAAGTGCTCCAGGTGAGGGCACGGTGCCGGGCGACCTGGGAGTGGCTGGACAAGGCCACTAGGGCCTGTCTGACAAATGATTACCCCGTGGACTCGCGGAGCCAGAGGATCAAGGAAGCCAGGACAACTCCGGCACGGTAGCGGTCGCCGAGCTTGTCGAACCGGGTCGCGATCGCGCGGAACTGCTTGAGGCGGGCGAAGCATCGTTCGACGACGTTGCGGTCGCGGTAGGTGACCTTGTCGAAGGCCGGCGGCCGGCCGCCGAGGGCTCCGCGTCGGTGGCGGTTCGCCGCCTGGTCGCGGCGCTCGGGGATCGTGGCAGCGATGCCCCGGCGCCTCAGCAGATGGCGGATGGCCCTGCTGGAATACGCCTTGTCACCCAGCACACGGTCCGGTGTCGTGCGCGGGCGGCCGGTGCCGAGGCGCGGGGTGCGGATGCCGTCGAGGACCTGGCCGAACGCCGTAGGTTCTTGACGTTGCCGGGCGTGAGCACAATCGACAGGGGCAGGCCCCGGCCATCGACGGCGAGATGGACTTTGGTGGTCAGTCCGCCTCGGGAGCGGCCGAGGGCCTGGCGCGCCTGCGAGCGGCCCGGATCTTCCAGTTCGTCCCCGTTCACATCCCCTTTTTGCGGGCGCCGACTGCGTGCTGGTGGGCTCGGTTGATGGTGGAGTCGACGGAGACGGTCCATTCCACCCGGCCCACCGCGTCATCGCGGACCTGAACGTGCTCCAGCAACCGTGCCCAGGTGCCGTCCGCCTCCCAGCGGGCGAACCGCTCGTAGACGGTCTGCCACGGCCCGAACCGGTCGGGAAGATCCCGCCACGGAGCCCCGGTCCGCAGCCGCCACAGCACCCCGTTGACCACCTGCCGGTGATCACGCCACGGACGGCCCCGTCCGTCCACCTGAGGCAAAAGAGGCTCTATCCGCCTCCATGCCGCATCCGTCAACTCACCTCGACCTGCCACAAGATCAATTATCAGACCGGCTATAGAGTCCTGCCCGTGGCGAATCATCAGGACGAGGCCAGGACGGCCTACGACGGTGTCGTCGAGCTGTACGCATCGCTGTTCGCAAACCGGCTGGAAACACAGCCCTTCTCCCGGGCCATGATCGGCACCTTCGCCGAACTGGTGCGCGCGACGGGCAACCTGCGGACAGCGGACGTCGGGTGCGGGCCCGGACATCTGACAGCCATGCTGCACGAACTCGGCCTGGACGCCTTCGGACTAGACCTTGCCCCCGGCATGGTCGACCACGCCCGGCAGGCCCATCCGGCGCTGCGCTTCCAAGAGGCGCGGATGGAATCCCTGCCGATCGAGGACGCCACGCTCGGCGGCGTACTGGCCCACTACTCAATGATTCACACCCCTCCGGGGGAACTACCGGAGCTGCTCGCCGAACAGGTACGCGTCCTGGCACCGGACGGTCTGCTCCTGGTCTCCTTCTTCGGGACCGACGGACAAGAACCGGTCCGGTTCGACCACAAGGTGGCGCCCGCCTACAGCTGGCCGGTGGATCGCCTCGCCGAACTGCTGGGCGATGCTGGGCTCGATCCCTTCGCCCGGCTGCTCCACGATCCAGCCTCTGATCGGGGCTTCCTCGACGCCCATCTACTGGCCCGCCGTTCGTAGCCACTGCCCAGTCCCCCCAGCCGATCGGCGCACCTCCTGATTGCCAGCTCAGCCGAATCTCGCTGATCAGACCGGAATTGTCAGACACCCCCTAGTGCACGAGGTCGTCCGAGAACGGTTCCTTGTGCTCTCCCCATTGGAACCTGTAGGTGTCCCCTGCCGCGTCGAAGGCAACGCTCAGCTCACGGTCCGGAAGGTCGAATTCCTGCCGGAGCCAGCCATCCATGACCAATGCCGCGACTTCCGAGCGGAAATAGGCATGGGGAAAGACCAACGATGTGACTCTGACGCAGAGTCCTTCCGGGTGCCGCGACACGAGTTCGGGTGCGTGTACCGCGAGGCCAAAGGAAAGCCAGGCCGCGTCCCGCCAGTTGACTCCCGGGGGTAGCGTCAGGCACACGTTCCGTTCGATTTGCAGATGGGCGTCACCGTCGGCGGGCGCGCCCGACTCGGCCGTCAGGTCGGCGGCGAGCCCACCCCGTGAGCCACGGAAGCGGTATGCGTAGGTGCTGCTCACGATGCCCCCGATCTGGAACTCCAAGAGGTGGAAGACCAGCTTGCTGAAGATGCCATCCGCCGGAGCCGACGAGCTGGACACACTCGATCTTCAGCCGCCCGCCCTCGTCCACGACAAAGAACCTCCAGGAGCGTGCCCGGCAACCCCGTGCCACGCACATCAACGTCAACAACCGAATGCACGCGCGAACTTACAAGGCACAACCGTTCGACGGAAAGATCGGCTCGCGGTACGGTTCATGCGGGATCAGAGTGTCGGACGTTGGGGGACTGCCGTATGGGCAAGGGCAAGAGCGACCTCGCGCTCCCGCTGACGGAGCTGGAGGGCTACGGGCGCCGGCTTCGTTCCCTCAAGACCCGTCTGAATCACACCAAGAAGCTCTTCGACTCCTACAAGGACGACATCGGCGACGGCAGTGTCAATGACGCGCTCGGGGATTTCGAGTCCAACTGGGAAGACGGGCGCGAGGACATCACGCAGCAGCTCGATGCGTTGGCGAGTATGTCCGATGCGGTTGTTCGCGAGTTCAAGAAGCTTGATGACGAGCTTGCCAAGAAGGCGAACGATGCCATGAAGACCGAGGACAAGCGGGGCGGCAAGGGCGGTAAAGGTGGCAAGGGGGACGGCGGGGGGAAGTAGCCCGCTGTCCAGGAGAGATGGAAAGGCCCCGGATCCTGAGATCCGGGGCCTTTCGTGTGCCTTCGTCAGGAAGCGACGGCGGCGTTGAGGTGCAGGTCCGCCGCAACACCCTGGGGCGAGACGGCGAGGCCCACGCCACCGCCGACACCGGCGTTGACGCCGGCGGCCGAGGTCTCGACGTAGAGACCGGCTGCGGCGCCGGCACCCGCGGCGGCGCCCGCCTGGCCGCCGGCGATGGTGTCCAGCTCGGCGTCGGACATCTGGGCGGTCTCGATCTGCGGGGTGAAGGCCATGGGGGGGTGGTTCCCTTCGTTCAATAATTCGAAGTGCTCGAGCGTGACCGATCAAAGCACGCCGGGAGAAGGGGCGGCCAGTCAGTGGTCATGGGGGTGCGGTGGATATCGGGGGCCTGATTCATGGGTGTGACCATTCGGTCACCGGGTACCGCGCCCTCTTCACATCTTCCGCCGCTTCGCGATACAGGAATGTATTGCGCGGCGCGGGAAATGCGCCGAGCGCGGTTCCTGCCCGGGATGCCTACGACCCCGCGGTGAACGGTGTGCAGATCCGTCGAATGTTCCGGATCAGCGGTTCACCGACTGGATCTCCTGCACCGTCACGTCCTGGGTCGTACCGAATGTGCCGTCAGGGAGGTCGCCGCCGTCGCCGTTCGTGCTCGTCCAGTTGATCTTCCAGGTGACCGTGGCGCTCAGCGGGTAGGACTCGCCGTCGCCCGTGGAGCGCAGGTAGCTCACGCCGCAGGGCGGGGTCTTGCCGGCCTTGCCCTTCGCATACGGTTCGCCGATGCTGCCGTCTTCGTTGATGGCGCATTCGCCGGAGGCGGGGTAGGTCTCGGCGTCGGCCGTGCCCGGTTCGATGTGTAGGGAGACGGGTTCCGCGGTGGTGGTCGCCGACAGGCCCGTGCCGGGGAGGCTCGCCGTCACCGAGAGCTTCTTGAACTTGGCCTTGTCGAGCCAGATCCAGGTGGGCAGGTTGACGGTCGACTTGCCCGTCGGGGCCATCTTGATCTCGGTGTCGGGAACGGGGAGCTCGTCGTAGGCGTATTCCGCGAGGACCTGAGGGGAGACGGCCAGGGGTTCCTTGGGGGGTTCGCCCTCGTCGACCCAGAAGGGCGGCTTGTCGCAGGACAGGGCTTCGGGCTCGTCCTTGCGGTTGGGGTTCACCGCGGCCGCCCAGAACATTCCCTCCCCCTGCTTGTCCAGGTTGTAGTTCTTGTACGGGTGCCCGTCCTTGTACCGCACGTCCAGGGAGTCGCCGATGAAGTCCCCGATCCCGTAGAAGAACGAGATGTCGAAGTTCCGCCACGACTTCACCGTGGACTGGATCTCCTTGGGCGAGAACGCGGGCTCGTACCAGCAGGCCGGGGGTGTCCAGTTGCTGTCGGTGGAGGACAGGGAGCCGGACTTCGTGGAACCCGGAGCACCGTCGACCGTCGTCCGCACCTTGGTCCGGACGGTGATGTTCTGGCCCTTCTTGCCGCCCTGTGCATCCCCCAGACTGGCGCCCTGGTCCGTCTTGCCTCCGGCCTGCGCCATCGCCGGTATGAGAGCCAGCGGCAGGGCGAGCGCGGCGGCGACCCCGGCTCGCGTACGCATGCATGTCACGGTCGGCACTTCTCCGCTCCTCGCTCGGACGTCACCTTCACGGCCTGCCAGACACCCGTCGCGTTCTTCTGCATCCGCGCGTTGTAGGACACGTAGTCGTCCGCGGACCCCGGTGCCTGCTTGACCTCCTTGGTCTTGCGGTCCTTGCTGTTGGACTTCGTCTCGTCACCGCAGTACGTCATCGTGGCGGACGTCTCGCCGTCCAGGGTGACTTCGCGGTCGTAGTAGCGCGTCTCGCCGGCCCATGACGTTCCGGCGTCGTAGAAGGACTCGACGTAGGTCGCGGCCGCGAGCAGGGCGTCGTCCTTGCTGTAGAACTTGAGCGCCGGGTGCTTGTCGGCGTCGACGGTGATGGCCTCGTCGATCGAGTTGATCATCCGCTCGTTGTCCGCGAGCACGGCGTCCTTGACGGGGTCACCGGTCGTGCCGCCCTCGAAGACGTTCTTCACATCCGCCGGCAGCTTGATCTCCGGCCGGTCGATGTCGTCGGCCGGGGCCGACGCCGACGGGTTCGACGAACCCGAACCCGCGTCCGCTCCCGCGATCTTGTCGTCGTCCTTCTTGTCCGACGTCTCCGAGCCACCGCAGCCCGTCAGCAGCAGCGCCACCGCCGCGGTCAGGGCGGTCGCGGCCGCCGTGGTCGTGCGTGTGCGCATGGGGGTGTACCTCCAGTGGGGGGATCGGTGCTCAGCGAGGGTGACAGGGCCTCACTGGACCTCGTTCTCTGCCACCGCCTGCCCGTGGACGACCACGTCGCCGCCGTAGAACATCCCCGTGAAGACCGGGGAGTAGGTGAGCTGCACGTCGACCTCCACCTGCGCGGCGGTCGCCGCCACGCAGTGGGTCGCCGCGATGTCCGCACCCGTCATGTCCATCTCGCGTGCGAAGGCCTTCACTCGGGCGTTGCAGTTCTCGAAATTGATCGGAGCGGGGCCGCCCACATCGTCGTAGAGGGCCTCGCGGTCGATGTCCTGGGCGGCGAAACGGGCCGCCTGTTCCGCGATGTCGGCCGCCCGTTCCCGCTTGGAGATGGACAGTCCGCCGTCGATCACGAACGCGGAGAGGGAGAGGAAGACCAGCGTGAAGATGATGACCGCGCCGGCGCCCGAGCCGCGGTCGTCCAGGTGGCTGCGACGGGCCGCCCACCAGGAGCGCAACGACGGCCGGTACGAGCGGTTGTGGCTCACGCCGACCTCCGGAACGGGTCCAGCGGAGAGCTGAAGCTCGCCGTCAGCGTCGTCGGGACGTCGAGGCCGAGCATGGCGAGGCCTCGCACCTCGCAGCTCACCTCGACCGTGAAGATGGTGTCGGGCTCGAAGCCGTCGCTCGTCTGGACGACCGACACGGGACCCGCGCAGACATCCGTCAGGTTCGCCTCCGCGGCCTTCTTGGCCTCGGCCATGGCGGTGGCGTGGTTCTTCTGGATCGAGCCCGCGCGGGCCGCGTCCCGGGCCGCTCCGTCGAGCGCCCCGCGGCCGTCCACGAGCTGGCCGAAGGCCACCAGGACGAGGATGAACAGGATCATCACCGGGGCGAGGATCACGACCTCGACCGTGGACAGGCCCCGATCGTCGTCCATGGACCGGCCGTCCTTCGCAGGAGCGTCTGGAGGGAAGAGAGCCATCAGTTCTCCTCCCGGACGAACCGTTCCACCGGGCCCGCCGACTGCGCGTGCACCGTCAGATCCAGGCCCGGGAACACCGTCGGCACCCGGGCAGCGATCTCCACGCCCACCGTGTTCTGGTCCGGCTGGAGCATCGTCACGTCCGGCCCCAGCACCAGCTGCGGGCCGAGTTGGCGGATGTAGGCGTCCACCACGTCCTGTGCCTCGCCCCGCCAGGCACCCGGGTGTTCGTTCGCCGTGGCACGCGCCTTGCGCGCTCCCGCCTGGGCCGCCGCCTGGGCCACGTGGTCCGCGAAGAAGTACAGGGCGAACTGCACCGTCGCGAAGATCATGAAGAACAGCACCGGGGTGAGCAGCACGAACTCGATCGCGGTCATGCCTGAGTCACCGCGGGCGGCCGCCCTCTTCCGTACGGCCTCCACCCTGCGGCGTACCCGTCTGCTCACGTCTGCCGGCATCCCCGTGACCCCGTTGTCCTTACGTCTGTCCCTGCGACTGCCTCTACGACGATCAGGCGATCGGCGATCAGCAGGTCTTGCCCGCGTCCGCGCCCTTGATGCAGTCGCCGACCTTGTTGGCGCCCTCGCTCAGCGCGGCGTTGATGATGGCGGCCACGACACCGACGATCGCCACGACGACCGCGGAGATGATGACCCATTCGACCGCGGAGGCACCGCGGTCCAGCTCGCCGGAGCGGGCACGCTCAGTGCGGGCCTGCAGGAAGGTGACCAGGAAGTCCACGGCAGGGATGCCGGTGTGGAAGTTGCGTCCGTTCATGACGTCTTGTCCTTTCGAAATCGGTTCACGGAAGTTCTGGAGTTGTGAAGGTCGCTGCAAGGCTCATGCACGGCTCACTGCACCTGGAACACCCGCATCGCCGCCGGAAAGATCAGGAACACCAGAAACCCGGCGCACAGCAGCAGCTGCGCCACGAGCATCGACTGGGACTTCTCGCCCGCGCTGCCCTCGATCTCGGCGAGTTCGCGGTGCCGCATGGTCTCGGCGCGGGAGGCGAGGGACTCGCGGACCTTCGCTCCGTCGTCCGCGACCAGGGCCAGGGAGGCGGAGAGGTCCTTGAGCTCCTCGACGCCGATCTCCTCGCCGAGCTGGCCGAGCGCCTGCCACTGGCTGAGGCCGGTGATACGGGCGTCGGACAGGGCGTTGCGGATGCGCTGGTTGGCCCAGCCGTCCGACACCTCCGCCGCCGCCATCAGGGCCTCCGGCAGACCGCGTCCGCCGGCGAGGCTCATCGACACCAGGTCGAGGTAGGCGCCGATCACGCGCCGCAGGTCGCGCCGCTTGTCGGCGGCGTCCCGCCGTACCTCGAGGTCGGGCAGGAAGAAGAAGACCACCGCGAACAGCAGCGCCAGCCACACCGGGATGATCGGGCTCTTGCCGACGCCCAGGGTCCAGACGATGGCGAACAGGAACGGGCCGAAGAACAGGCCCGCCACACCCAGCAGCACCTTCGTCGCCAGGAACTTCTCCCAGCTGCGCTCCAGCACCGCCAGGTCGGCGCGCAGCGAGCGCTGCTCCCACCCCTGCTGGAGGTAGAACTCGGAGACCCGCAGGCCGACTTCGGCCCGCAGCGCGCCGAGGCGGCCCTTCTCCCGTTCGCGGCGCGCCGATTCGTACGCCGAGCCGCGCGCCCGCATCGCGTCGATCCGCGCGACCTGTGAGATCGCGCTCCGCTTGCTGGGCATGAGGGCGCGGACGAGGGCGTAGATGCCCAGACCGATGACGGCGCCGACGACGAGCGGCATCGTGAGGTTCATCGGCGTGCCCCCTCTTCCTGCGGCAGTTGCTGGGACTGCTGCGACTGCTGCGACGGCGTCCTGGGACGGACGAACTGGACGGCTGCCTCGTCCCGTACCAGGAAGCGCTCGGGCGTCTCGATGGTGGACAGCTTGCGCAGCCACCAGAAGCCGAGCGCGAACAGGCCGCAGACACAGGCCAGGACGAGCTGGCCGGCGGGCGTCCCGTACGGCTCCACGAATTCGCGGTTGAAGATCGACAGGCCGAGGACGAAGGAGATCGAGACCGCTACGACGATCTGCACCGACCGCCGCGTGGACGACCGCTGGGCCATCACACGCTGGCGCATGTCGACCTCCTCGCGGGCCGACTTGGCGAGGGCGCCGAGCACCTGGCGCAGACCGGGTCCGCGCAGGCGGGCGTTGAGGATCAGGGCCGCGACGATGATGTCGGCGGAGGCGTCGTCGATCTCGTCGGCGAGCTGCTGGAGCGCCTCGGGCAGCGGCGTGCGGGAGCGCAGGCGGTCGACGAGGGCGTCGAGGTGGGGACGCAGGACCGGGGCCGCGGCGCGGGCGGAGGCCGGGATGGCCTGTTCGAGGCCCACCGCGCCGGCGATGGTGTCGCGCAGAGACTCCGTCCAGGAGGCGAGGGCCTCCACGCGGCGCATGGCGGCCCGCTCCTCCCCGGCGCCGCCGAACAGGCGGTCCCAGAAGAAGACGAGAACGCCGGCGGCGATGCCCGCGACGGCCCAGCGGGTGAGGAGCAGGACGACCAGGCCGACGATGGCCGCGAGCGAACCGCGCTGGCCGGCGAAGCGGATCAGTTCGCTCCACCGCTCGGCGGCCTTCTGCTTCTCGTGGTCGGGCTTGGCGGGCAGGCCGCGTACGGCGACGAGGAGGAGCGCGATGCCGCCGCCGACGGCGACGCCGCTGCCTATCGAGTACAGGACGGTGGTGGAGAACAGGCCGCCCATGGAGCCGAGCGAGCCGAGTGCCGCGAGAGTTGTGTTCACGCCCGTCACCCCCAGGTCCCGGTCGGCCGGTAGCCGTGTGCCATCAGTTCCTCCAGGCAGGCGATGGGGGCGTGCGGCACGACCCGGCCGTCGGGAGCCTCCGCGAACACTTCGCTGGACAGGACGCGTCCGTCGACGCCGTTGACCTCGCGGACGGAGGTGACCATGCGCTGGAGGCGGCCGCCGTTGCCGTAGTTGTTGCGCCGCTGGATGAAGACGACGAAGTTCACCGCGCCCGCGATCAGCATCTGGCTGGCCTCGATGGGCAGCCGCTCGGAGGCCTGCAACGCGTAGGTGGAGATACGGTTGAAGACCTCGTGGGAGCTGTTGGCGTGGATCGTGGACAGCGAGCCGTCGTTGCCCTGCGACATCGCGTTGAGCATGGTGACGATCTCGTCGCCGAGGACCTCACCGACGATGACGCGCGAGGGGTTCATACGCAGCGAGCGTCGCACCAGCTCCGCCATCGAGATCATGCCCTGGCCCTCGGAGTTGGGCAGGCGTTCCTCGAAGGCGACGACGTTGGGATGCAGGTCGGCGAAGGTGTCGAGGCCGAGCTCCAGGGCCCGCTCGACGGTGATGAGGCGCTCGTTCGGGGGGATCTCGTTGGCGAGGGCCCGCAGGAGCGTGGTCTTGCCGGCGTTGGTGGCGCCCGCGATCATGATGTTCTTGCGGGCGCGGACCGCGCAGGCCATGAAGTGGGCGACCTCGGGCGTCACCGTGCCGTTGCCGACGAGGTCGGAGATGAACACCTTGCCCATGCGCGCGCGGCGGATGGACAGGGCGGGGCGCCGGGTGACGTCCATGACGGCCGACAGACGCGAACCGTCGGGGAGCCGGAGGTCGAGCTGGGGGTTGGCCGAGTCGAAGGGGCGGGAGGACAGACCCGAGTACGCGCCGAGCACCTGGATGAGCTCGATGAGCTCCTCGTCGGTCTCGGCGACGGGGTCGGCCGTCACCTCACGGCCGTCGGCGTACCCGACGAAGACCTGGTCGTAGCCGTTGATGTCGATGTTCTCGACGTCGGGGTTGTCCAGCAGCGGCTGGAGCCGGCCGACGCCGAACAGCGCGGCGTGCACGGCGGCCGCGTACTGCTCCTCGGTCTCGGCGTCCAGCGGCGTACGGCCCGCGTTGATCTCGGCGCGGGCGTACTCCTCCAGGATCTGGGCTATGACGGCACGCGCGTACTGCCGCTCGTCCTCCGTGGACATCGGAGTGACGTTGTTGACCTGGTCCTGTCGGCGCTGCTCGGCGATACGGTCGCCGGCGTCCTGGCGGAACCGCTTGACCAACTGGTGGTCGACAGCGGTCATGCGCCGGCCCCCGCGTGGCCCTGCATCTGGCCCGGGTGGTGGTGCTGGGCCTGGTTCGCCTGGGCGGAGGCGGCCCAGGCGGCGCCGTACTGCTGGTAGATGTCGGCCGCGACCTTGCGGGCCGAGCGGATCAGCAGCGACTTGTCGAGCCGGCCGCGCCTGCGGCCCGCCAGCTGGTCGGCGCCGGCCGGGTCGTCGGCGATGGTGCCGACCACGCGGGCGCCGGTCTGGGCGTGCACGAGCATGTCGTTGACCTGCGAGGCGAGCTTGGCCGCCGTGCCCGTGTCGGCGATCAGGACGACGCCGATCATCGGGGTGCCGAGGCTCGCGGCGCCGCGCGATCCGCCGTGCAGCTTGCCGGCGAGGGCGGCTGCGCGGTCGCGGACCCGGGCGATGGCCTCCGGCTCGGTGCGCGAGATGAGCAGCACGAGCGCGGCGTGCGGGAACAGTTCGACGGCAGGGGTGTCCCCGCTGATCCGTCCGCAGTCGGCGATGACGTCGGCGGCGGCGTTCGGGGAGTCGGCGAGGGAGGCGAAGGCGTGCCCGAGGGTCGGCCACAGCCCGGCGAGGCCGGCCGCCTGCTCGGCGATGCCGAGCCCGACGAGCACCTCGAGGCCGCCGCTCAACGGCTGGACGTGGTCCCAGAGCTGGTCCGGCACGAGTCCGCGGCGCGCGGTGGCGGCGATGGACAGCATGCCGGTGTTGGGGTTCAGCGGTCCGCCGTGCGCGGCGGCGCTGCGGTAGACGAGGTCACCGCCCGCCGGGTCCGCCTCGGCGAGCAGGACACGGCGCGGCCAGACCGCCGAGAGAGCGACGGCCGCGGTGGTGACGCCGGGGGAACCCTTGTCGGCGGCGAGAGCGATGAGCGCCATGGGGTGGGTGCCGCCTTCTAGTTGCCGGGGACGTGCACGATGGCGACCTGGCTCGCGGCCGCCGCGGAGGCGAGCGCGGCCGCGTCGGCCTCGTCGACGAGGACGGTGAGCGAGAGGTTGCCGGTGCTCACGGTCGCGTCGTCGTCTTCGGCGACATTGTTCACGCGCGCGTTGTCGACGATGGCGCCGGAGGACGAGGTGCCGCTCGAGCCGGTGTTGTCGTCGGTGTTGTTCGAGGGGGTTCCGCTGGTGCTGACCCGGTAGGCGGCGACGATGTCACCGGCCTTGATGTCGGAGGGGTACTGGCCCTCCTTGAGGGCGAGGCCGACGGAGGCCTTGCCTGCGGGGAGGCTCGCCTTCTTGGCGAACATCTCACCGACCGCGAGAGTCCCCGGGTAGATCGTGGACTTGGCCTTGTAGGTCTGGATGGTCTTCAGCTGCGACCACTCGACGTAGTGGATGCTGTCGTCCTTGGCGACCATCACGGAGGTCACGTCGGTGTCCTTGAGGGACTCGCCCGCCTGGACTTCGCTCTTCACCTTGACGACCTCGACCCGGTCACCGGCCTGCAGCACGAGCATCGTCGCGCCCAGCGCGCCCACCAGGATGAGCAGCACCGCGAGCGCGGCCAGTGCCGGTTTGCGCTCGCGAGGTGGTGCGGGAAGGCGGTCGCCGACCGACGGCTGAGCCGGAGAGGCGGAACGGCCAGCGCCCGCCCCCGTACGCTCTTGGATCTTCACGCAACCGCTCCCCGTACACCCAAGATGATGTCTGTCAATTTGCCTTCAAAATTGGACACTTCACCCGCGCCTGCCCCGCACGGAAACTGTGGGACGGGCCGGACGTACCCGCCCGACCTGGGCGAATAGCCAGCACTGGGGGTGAGTGTCAAGCCATCGCACCGTATCAGCCGCACATAAGCCCCTCAAGGCGCGTCCTA
This sequence comes from Streptomyces sp. NPDC057099, assembly GCF_042671245.1. Lineage (NCBI taxonomy): Bacteria > Bacillati > Actinomycetota > Actinomycetes > Kitasatosporales > Streptomycetaceae > Streptomyces > Streptomyces sp. NPDC057099. The sequence goes on along the minus strand of NZ_JBHUTX010000005.1, from coordinate 128,517 downwards.
CGTCCTGAACCTCACGGCGCGCGCCGTTATCCATCTGCAACTTCCGGCCCGGACAAACCCGTTGATGGCGGCACACTGACAGGCCGTTCACCGTGCGGCTCCCTGTGCGGCAGCGAATCCACACCGGACCGACGGACGCACGACAACCGGCCCTTTCGTCACGCACCGACCATGAGGCCCACACGATTCACTCACGTGAGGCGGGATTTCGCCGTGCCATGATCGTCGGCCTGTCCCCCACGAGGAGTCCTCTATGAAGCGGGCCGCGCTCGCCGCCTCCACTCTGTCCCTGCTCTCCCTCGCCACGCTCACGGCGTGCGGCGGGGACGCCGCATCGGATGCGGCGACCGGTGAGCCGAGGCCCACCGCGTCCCGGGCGAAGCAGGTGACTCCGGCCGAGCGGCTGGCGAAGCTCATGGTCACGAAGAAGGACGTGCCGGGGCTCTCCGTGAGGCCCGCGTCCAAGAAGGACGACGAGTACGCCTTCGCCCAGTCCCCGGACGAGATCACGGTCGACAAGCCGGCCTGCGCCCCTCTGGTCCACGCGATGAACCAGCTGCCCCTCGGCGAGTCTCAGGGCGACCTGACCCACTCGGTCCTGGAAAGCAGCAAGTTCACGTACATCACGCTCACGACGTACGCGCCCGGCAAGGCCGAGTCCGCCTTCGCAGGGCTGGCCAAGGGCGTCGACTCGTGCGGCGGTGGCTTCACGGCGAAGGCGAAGGACACGGCCACGTACGACTCCGCCACCAGCGAGAAGCCGGTGGCCGAGGGTGGTGACGAGTCACTGGCCTTCCGGTCCACGACGACCGTCAAGGGCACCACCCACACCATGCACGCCCAGGCCGTCCGCAAGGGCGACGTCCTCACCGTCTACTTCTCCGTCGACGCCATGGCCATGGTCCAGGAGAGGCCGGGCGACGCGAAGCTCCCGACGGCGGTGGTGAAGGCGCAGAACGCGAAGCTGGGCTGAGGCACCGGGTTCCGCTACCGGTACCAGTCCTCTCCGTCGCTTCCCAACGCCTTACGCAGATAGCCGCCCAGGTCGGGCGCCACGAGGCTGCGTTCATCCGTCTCGTGGTCCCAGACGTGGACGCTGTCGTCGCCGAGGTCCTGGACGAAGGCGAACTGGTCTCCCCCGCCGTTGTCGCCGAAGAACAGCAACGGGTCGAAGGGGCGGTAGAGGGGACGGAATTCGGGTCGGGTGCGAAAGGCGAGGTTGTCGTTCAGGATGCGGTCGGCGGGCCAGACGATGTCCTCGCCGTAGGGGCCCTCGATCCCGTCGGTCTCCAGGAGGAGGGAGCGGAGGGCGGGTGGCAGAGGGCGGCCCAGGGTCGTCTCGACGGCATGGAGGGCGGCGTGGGGAGCGGGAGGGCGCCAGGAGCCCGTCACCGAGTCTCCGAGCGACTCGCGCCACATGCCGGCCTCACTCCCTCCCGTGCCGAGCCCCGGCGAACGCCATCCATCCTTCCACCGACCGGTGTTCACCGATCCCGACCGCCCCGCCCGGGAGCCCGGCAACCTGTAGCACTCGCGAAGCCCCCGGTAGAGTTTCGCCCGGACAGCGATCGGAACGCGGGGGGCATACCGGTGAGAGCAGTCGCGACAAACAGGGCATACGCAGTGCATATGCCGGTACTGAGCAGCGACCGGCCACGTCTCCTCCGGGTGCTGCTCGCGCTCTGCGCCGTAACGGCTTTCTTCGCAACCGCCACCCCGGCCCGGGCGGCAGAGGCCGACGCCCCGGCACCCGTCACCCAGGCCGCCTACCTCGCCGACCGCCTCCGCGAGAACCCGGTCCACGTCACCGACCAGCTCCCGCGCGAGATCCCCCGCTCCACCGCCCCCGACTTCGCGAGGCTCGCGAAGAAGGCCGGCGTCCCGACGTACGTCCTGGTCCTGCCGTCCCAGAGCAGCACGCACGCACGGCAGTTGCTCGGCGCGGTGCACGACCGGCTGGGGCGGGACGGGGTGTTCGTCCTGGTCGACGAGAGCGGGATCACGGAGGCCACGGCCTACGGCGTGCGCGTCCCGGCCGACGCCGCCTTGACCGTCACGAGGTATGAACTGCCCTATGACGCGGGTCCGTTGCTCAGCTTCGAGAGGTTCGTCGACGTCATCGCCCAGGGCGGCGAGAAGGCCACGGCTCGGGCCGAGGCGGCGCGTGAGAAGTACCGGGACGACGAGCCCGCCGACATGTACATCGGCCCGTCCGACCGCGAGAACCAGTCGTTCGTCACGGGCATCCTGCTCACCGGCGTGCCCCTGACGATCCTCCTGGTGGCCGGCTTCGCGCGTCGCCGCCGCCGTCGCTCCGGGGCCGGGCGGCGCGTCCCCCGCTGGGTCGTGCCCGGCGCGGCCGTGCTCACCGCCGCCGCCTTCGCCCTCACCGCGCCCGTCGTCTTCGACCAGACCAGGTCGAGCGCGGCGGAGCCACCCGCCCCCGCCGACCTGTCCGCCCGGGTCGACCGCGTCGCGGCGGGCCTGAAGCAGGACCCCGTCTACGCGGACCCGGAGAGCCCGAGGGTCCTCGACTCCCGCCAACGGGACCGGCTGCACGACCGGATCCGGGACTTCCGGCGTTCCGACGGCGGCGGCCCGGTGTACGTCCTGCTCGTGCCGCAGACGCCGGAGAGCGAGTCGGCCGGCGACTCGTGGCTGTTCGCCGCCGCCGTGCACGCCAAGGCGCGCCAGGACGGGCTGTACGTCGTGGCCGCCCCGGACGACGGCACGATCGACGTCTACAACTACGGCCTGCGCATCGACGCCGACCGACTGTCCCTCGACCTGCCGGACGCGGTCACGCTCGGCGACAGCAAGGCGGACGACGCCGACGACCACCTCCTCGGCGAGCGCCTCGACACGCTCATGACCTTCCTCGACAAGGCCCCGCGCACGGACCGCCCAGACCTCGAGTCCGCGCCGGCCGCCGCCCCGAAGGCCGACGAGCACACCCTTCCGCCCCTGTTCGCCACCGACTTCCTGCCCGGCCTGTTCGTGGGCGCCTTCGCGGCCCTCGTACTGTCCGCCGCCGTGGCGGGCGTGATGTGGACCGCCGGCCGTCTGCTGCGGCGCCGCGATCCCGCTCCCGAGCCGACCGACCGCCTGCCCTTCACGGCGCCGACCGAGCCCTCGGCCTCCTACCTCCGGCGCACCGCGTACACCGAACTCCACACCCTCACCGGAGAGTTCACCGACCCGGACGACCGCACCCGCGCCTGGGACCACCTCGACGCGGCGATGCTCCTGGTCGACGGCGACCCCGACCGCGCCCGGGCGGCGGGCACGGATCCCGCGACCCTGGTCGCCGTCATCGTGCTCGCGCGGGCGGGCCGTGCCGCGCTCGCCGGCGACACGGACGGCCTGTGCTGCGGCGTCAACCCCCTGCACGGCCCCGCCGTCAGCCGTCACCACGTCAGGGTCACCACGGAGGGGGTGGCCAGACGGCTGCTCCCCGTCTGCGAGCCCTGCCGCGACACGGCCATCGCCCAACCGGGCGGCATCCCGGGCAGATTGCTGAAGCTGCCCGACCCTTCCCTCGGCAACAGCCGTGTCCCCTATTACGACTATGACGACGCGACCGACGGCCCGCTGACCGCCGTACCCCACGGAATCGCCCGGCTGATCGACAAGGTGAGGGAGACCGCAGGTGTCCACTGACGTCAAGCGCGTGACCACCGTCCTCACGGCGCTGCTGCTGGCGGCGCTGACCACCACGGCGAGCCCCGGTGCCGCATGGGGGGCGGGCAGCGCCGGGCCCAGCGCCGGGCAACGCATCGCCAACGCGTTGCGCACCTCTCCCGTCTACGTCGACGAGGCCTACGCCGATGCCGTACCGCCGTCCCGGCAGCGGCAGTTGGCACAGCAGATCCGCCGAACGGGCCTGCCGATCAAGGTCGTGCTCACTCCCCTCACCAAGGGCGACGCCTTCGACGGCGACTCCGATGTCCTGGCCGGGACGGTCCGTGACCGGCTCCCGGATCAGCGCGAGCTCGTCCTCATCACGACGGACGGCGACTTCGCGGACTCCCTGAACGGCTACGAGTGGCCCGCCGACACCCACCAGACCCGGGACGCCGTGACCGCCGCCGGCTTCCTGGACGAGACGCGGGACGCGGGACTCGCCGACCTGACCGACAAGGCCGTGGAACTGGTCGCGGAGGGCAAGGGCACGCAGCGGTACGAGGAGGCGATCAAGGACCTGGACGGCGCGACGGCGCCCTCCGCGACGCCGGACGACTCGGCGGCGACCTCGGCCGCGTCGTACTCGGGCGGCTCCGCATGGTGGCTGCTCATCGGCGTACCCGTCCTGGCCCTGGCGGCGGCCCTCGCGGCCCGGGGCGGGATCCGTACCCGCAAGACGCCTCCGGCCGTGCCGCAACTGGTGTTCGCGACGGCCCGCGCGGCCGACGAGGCGGAGCTGCGGCGCCGGGCGGAGACGGAGGTCCTGGCGCTCGGCGAGGCCACCCAGGCCGCCGACCTCGCCACCACGCCGGGACTCCAGCACGCCCTCGACGCCTACGCCGCGGCCGGCACGGTCCTCGACGAGGCCCGGGGCCTGCCCGACCTGGCGGGTGTCCTCGCCCTGGTCCAAGAGGGCCAGGACGCCCTGAACGGCACCCACGACACGGCGCTCCCCCGCTGCTTCTTCCACCCCCTGCACGGCCGTGCCGCCCTCCGCACCGGCTGGCGTCCGCTCGGCCGCCGGGACCGGCTGGACGTGGCGGTGTGCCAGGAGTGCGCGGACGCGCTGCGGGACCGCCGCGCCCCGGAGGTGCTCACCGACACGGACGAGAACGGCCGTACGGTCCCCTACTTCGAGCTGCCGGCCGAGCGGAGCGTATGGGCCGCGACGGGGTACGGCTCGCTGAAGGCGCCGCTGGCCGGGATCAACTCACGGGGGATCAGGGCCCGTTGACACCGGCGCCCGGGGCAGGTCACGGTGCAGCCATGACTTCGGGCACGCGAGACACCGTTCTGCCTGTACCTCCCACCGACACCGGCCTGGTCGAGCGCGTCCGCGAACTCGCCCCTCTCGTCCGCGGGCACGCCCTGCGGACCGAGCGGGAGCGGCGGGTGACGCGGGAGGTCGTGGAGGCGCTGACCGGGACCGGGATCCAGCGGATGAACGTGCCCCGGCGGTACGGCGGTTACCAGAGCAGCCTGCGCACCCAGGTCGACGCGCTGGCGGAGCTGTCGGCGGCGTGCGGTTCGGCCGGCTTCATGACGCTGATCCAGGCCGGATGCGCGTACGTCGCCGCGCTCTTCCCCGACGAGGCGCAGGACGAGATCTTCACCAGCCCCGACGTGCGCGTCGGCGGCAGCCTGATCCCGAGCGCGACGGCCGTCCCGACGGGCGACGGCGGCTATGTGGTCAACGGGACCTCGCCCTTCGCCACCGGCTGCCGGGACGCCGACTGGCATCTGCTGACCGCCCGGATCGAGGGGCGGCCCGAGACGGTGTGGACGGCCATGCCCGTGGCCGACCTGGAGATCCTCGACGACTGGCGGGTGTCGGGCCTCGCGGGCAGCGGCAGCAACAGTGTCGTGGCGCGCGATGTCGTCGTACCGGCGCACCGCGTACTGCCGGTCGCCCCGCTGCTCGGCGGCGAGTTCGCGTCGAAGGCCAACGCGGAGGACCCGTTCTACCGGGTGCCTGTGCTGCTGATGTTCTGCGTCTGGGCGACGCCGAACGCCCTCGGCCTCGCCCGCTCGGCCCTCGCCGAGTTCCGCGAGCGGATCCACCGGCGGGGCATCACGTACACCTTCTACGAGCGGCAGAACGAGGCTCCCGTCACGCATCTGCAGACGGCCGAGGCGGCGTTGAAGATCTCCTGCGCCGAGCATCTGACCGACGAGATCGTCACGCTGCTCGGGGAGCGGGCGGCGAGCGGGGAGCCGTACACGACCGAGGAACGGGCCGGGGTCCGGGCGCGCAGCGGCTATGTGGCGCGGCTCTGCCTGGAGGCCGCCGACCTGCTCGGCTCGGCCTCGGGCGCCTCCTCCCTCCACGAGGAGGTGCCGATCCAGCGGGCCGTGCGTGATCTGCGGGCGCTGAACCTGCACGCGTTCGTCCATCCGGCGACCAACCTGGAGCTGTACGGCAGGGTGCTGGCGGGGCTGGAGCCGGGCACGCCGTTCATCTAGCCGCCCTGTCTCATGTGCCGGGCGGCCGGTCCTCCCGTATCGCCGCGAACAGGGCGCGGGCCCGCCGGTCGTCCCACTTCACCGCGCTGCCCTTGGAGGTCCGCAGGTCCGGGTCGGCCACGGGCACGTTCAGCTGGCTTCCGCCGCCGGCCGTGGCCTTCTTCATGGCCTCGAACAGTTTCATGAGGTCGGGCAGTTCCGTGCCCTCGTCGACGATGAGCGTCTCGAGGCCGGCGTTCAGGGTCGGGAAGGACTTGGACGGGTCGGCGAGGGTGGAGGGGGTGGCCGCCTTGTCGGCCAGGGCGGCGAGGAACTTCTGCTGGTTGCGGGTTCGCCCCAGGTCGCCCTGGGCCTCCTGCTTGCGCTGCCGTACGAAGGCCAGGGCCTCGGAGCCGTCGAGGGTCTGGCAGCCGGCCTGCAGATCGGCGCCGGAGTCCTTGTCCCGTACGGCCTTGTCCAGGCACATGTCGACGCCGCCGACCGCGTCCACCACCCCCACGAAGCCGGCGAAGCCGATCTCCGCGTAGTGGTCGATGTGCAGGCCGGTGTTGCGTTCCACGGTCTGCACGAGCAGGTCGGGGCCGCCCAGCGAGAACGCGGCGTTCAGTTTGTTCGGAGTGGCCCGGTAGCTCCTGCCGGTGTCGGGATCGACGTAGGGCGGGAGGGTCACCCAGGAGTCACGCGGCAGGCTGAGCATCGTGGTGCCGTTCGCCCCGGTGTGCAGCAGGATCACCGAGTCGGTACGGCGGCCGTCGGTCGAGCCGGTGTTGAGGTCCTTCTTGTCCTTCTCCGACAGTCCGTCGCGGCTGTCGGAGCCGACGACCAGGTAGTTGGTGCCCTCGCCGGGCGGCACCCGGCTGCTGAGCGTGCCGAGGTCGACCTGCTGGTTGAGCCGGGTGTCCGCCCAGACGTACGTACCGGCGCCGGCGAGCGTCAGGACGGTGGACAGGACGGCGGCGGTACGCACGAAGCGGCGGCTGCGTCCGGCTCGGCGGCGGGGGGTTCTGCTGCCGGGGTTTCTGCCGCCTGGGTTTCCGCTGTCGCCTCTTCGGCCGGGCTCCTGGACGCCGCCGTCGTAGCGGCCGGGCGCGGCCGACGAGGACATGCCGGGCAGGGGGGCGGTACGGGTCGACGGCGGGGGCACCATCGGGGACGAGGGCGGGACCCTTCTCGGGTCCTGCCCCGCCCGGTGGTCCCCCGGATGGTCGGTCCAGTCGCTCATCGGCCCCTCGAAGGTGCTGTGGGTGTCAGCGCATCGGCACGCTCCTATACGGAACGGGCCCACCGATCTGTTCAGCGGCCGTCCCCGAGCGCTGCATCCGCTGCCACCGCAGCCGGCTCCCGACCAGCAGCGCCACCAGCGACTGGATGACGACGAGATACATCAACTGCCGGTAGACGATGATCTGGAACGGCATCGACCACAGCGCCCGCACCGGCTCCCCGTCGAGTCTGAGCGCGTAGCCGGAGCAGACGACCTGCACGCCGAAGAAGGCGAACCACACCGCCGCCGACTCCACCGGGTCGCGGAACAGCACGCCGTACAGGGCGTAGACGTCGATGACGGGCGCGAGCAGCGGCAGGGCGACCTGGAAGAGCGCGAGGTAGGTCAGCCCACGCCGCCCGAACCGCCCGGCGGTCCCCCGGCCGAAGAGCGCACCGCGGTGCTTCCACATCGCCTGGAGCGTGCCGTAGCACCACCGGTACCGCTGCCGCCACAACTGCCGGACGCTGGTGGGCACTTCGGTCCAGGCGACGGCGGACTCCTCGTACAGCACCCGCCAGCCCGCCCGCCACAGGGCCATCGTCAGGTCGGTGTCCTCGGCGAGGGTGTCCTCGCTGACCCCGCCGACGCCGATCACCGCGTCCCGGCGGAACGCCCCGATGGCGCCCGGCACGGTCGGCATGCACTCCAGCACCTCGAACATGCGCCGGTCGAGGTTGAAGCCGAAGACGTACTCGAGGTGCTGCCATCTGCCCAGCAGGGTGCGCCGGTTGCCGACCTTGGTGTTGCCGCTGACGGCGCCCACGGCCGGGTGCGCGAGCGGCTGGACGATCCGCTCGATGGCGTCGGGCTCGAAGACGGTGTCGGCGTCGACCATCACGACGATGTCGTACCGGGCGTACGCGAGCCCGGTGTTGAGGGCTGCGGCCTTCCCCGAGTTCGGCTGCCGCACCACCTCCACCCGCGCGTCCCCCATGTTCTCGGCGATGTCGGCGGTCCGGTCGCTCGACCCGTCGTCGATCACGACGATCTGCAGCTCCCGATGACTGGAGTCGAGCAGCGACCGCAGGGTCGACCCGATCCCGGCCTCCTCGTTGTACGCCGGCACGAGCACGGTCACCGGCCCGGACGCATCCCGCATCCAGGGCGCCCCGGTCCGGAACCGCTCCAGCCGGCGCACATGCGCCCGCGCGAACAGGGCGAGCAGCAACAGCCGCAGTATGCCGAGCCCACCGGCGACACCGAGGATCCAGATCATGGCGGTGGAGAAGACCTGCCCGATCCGCGTGACCCAGATGAGCCCCTCCCCCGACCACCGCTCCACGAAGGAGGCGGACTTGTACGGGACGAGCCCGAGCCCGTCGGACACGGTGGTGAACCGGTCGACGCCCCGGTCCTTCAGCAGCCTGCGCGCCTCCGCGTAGGCGCTCTCCGTCTGGCTCAGCTGCCGGACGATCCCCTGCGCCGGCTTCCGCGCGCCCTTGTCGGCGGAGACCAGCACGTACCCGTACCCGGTGGCCCGCCGCGCCGCGTCCCACTCCCGGCCGCAGAGCGTGTCGGGGGTCGTCGTCCGCGGCATCCGCAGCAGATTGGTCCGCTGCCCGGTGGTCCCGGCCAGCGCGCTCTGGGTCAGCTCCAGCTCGGCCTCGAAACGGGGCCCGGACGACTCCCCCAGCACGGCCCCGGTGTACGTGTTGGACCCGATCTCATGCCCCTCGGCCCGGATCCGCCGCACCAGCTCGGGATGCCGGGCGGCCTGGGCCCCGTGCACGAAGAAGGTGGCCCGCGCGTTGTTCCTGCGGAGCAGATCCAGCAGCCGCGGGGTCCACACGGGGTCCGGCCCACCGTCGAAGGTGAGCGCCACGGTCCGGGCGGGCATCCCCCCGGTCCGAATCCCGTCCCGGTTGATCCCGATCACGGGCCCGCCCTTCGCCACGGCATCGGGCACGGGCGAGGCACAGGCCGACCGCGTCTTCGCGGCGTCGACCTCGTGCTGGGTCCAGCCCTCGAAGATCAGAAAGGCGAAGACGACGGGCAGGGTGAGGGCGAGAAGCAGCCAGTGGGCCCGGGGGTCGCGGGACTGCTTGTGACGGCCTTTGCTGCGGCGGGGCGGGGGGTGGGGGGACGTGGTGGAGGTCAGGGGGCTTCACCGCCCCCGCGCACGGACCACACCCCGCCTCCCACAAGCCGTCTTCTCCACAGCGCGCCGGGGAGCCTTCCGCACGAAAGGGGCGCTGGCTTCGCTTGCACGCTGCGGGAGTTACGCATGGGGCGCGAGTGTAGTTTCGGAGGGGGGGTCGTAGGGGTGGAACGGCGAGCTTCACAGACTCCTCCGTCTTCGCGCGGGCATCGATCGCCGCCTGTCGGCCGCAGGTCGTACGTCACTGCTGCAACCAGACGCGGAACGGGAGACAGCGGCAACGGCGCTCCATGCGGGGAAGCCGCCCGCCCCAGACACCCAACAGGGCTGATGCTCTCGTACAGCCTTTGTGAAGGTGTCGTCACGATGGCGACCGTGCGCCGACGTCAAATGTTCACGCTCCCCAGCTCCTGGGAAAGGCGCGCACATATACGCACGCTCCGAACCTCGTCCTCAGGCGCAGGAATCGCCCGATTCTAGGGAGAAGTTCGCACTGGCGAACCAAGGAACCCGGCAGCTACCGTCGGCGTAACTGGCAGACCGTTCTTGCTACTCGGGGGAGTCACTTGAAGCGCCGCCTTCCACTGCGCAGGCCACCGCGTCCGCCGCGCGTCATCCGCGAGGGCCCGGCCCACGGACCCAGCGGCGACGACCGCGTCCTCACCCTCCAAGCGCTCACAGCCGGCGACCGCTGATTTGGCCCAGGCGGGGTTCGGCACTCCGCAGGCCGCCGCCCACCGACAGAGACTGATTTCAAGATGAGCGATCTGCGCCTCGAAGACACCATTTTCGAGCACTTGAAGAAGACCTTCTCCTCCATCAGCGACCGCATGGAAGATGCCCGCCGCGACCTCCGAGGCACAGACTCCTCGGCGGTCGGCGAGAGCCAACTCGTCGAGGACGTACAGGACTTCGCCGATGACTGGGGCTACGGCATCAAACAGCTCGGCAAACACACCCACGGCGCGGTGAAGATGATCAACAAGATCGGCGAGACGTTCGACGGCCTTGACCTTGAGCTGGCTCAGTCGCTCAAGGCCAAGAAGAAGGGCAAGTAGCGTGGCTGGTCAGCGCACCGTCCCTCCCAACATCGGCTGGGACCCCACTCCCGGAAGCGTGGAGGACACCCGGGAACTCGCCAAACGGCTGGGCAAGCTGGCGGGCGAACTGGGCACGGCAGTAAGAGAGCTGGAGCGAATCGAGTGCGGCGCCTGGAAGGGCAAGACCGCTGTCGCCTTCACCGAGTACATAGGCGAGGACGTCACCCCGCTCATCCGCAAGAGCCACGAGTCCTTCGACAAGGCATCCCGCGCGCTGCACCGCTGGGCCAACGATCTCCAGGACTTCCAGGACGAGACGGACCGGCTGGAGAAGAAGGCCGGGGAGAAACTCGACGCCAAGGCCGAGGCCAAGGAAGGCACCGACGAGTACGGCAAGGCCTCCGGCGATGTCACCGGCCTCATCCAGAAGGTCCATGAGCTCGAGGACCGCTACAAGCAGGCCGCCGCGAAGATCGGCAAGGAGCTGGACAAGGCCGCCGACATCGCCCCCGACGAGCCGGGCTTCTGGGAGAAGCTGGGCAACGGCATCGCGGACGCCTGGGACGCCACCGGCGACTGGCTCAAGGAGCACGCTGACCTGATCAAGGCGATCGGCGACGTGCTGAGCGACATCACCGCGGTCCTCGGACTGCTGGCCATCGTCACCCTCCCGTTCCCGCCCCTCGCGGCCATCTTCGGCACCGCCGCGCTCATCGGCGCGGGCCTGACGCTGGCGACGCACGGCGTGGCCAAGGCGGCCGGCGCGGATGTGAGCTGGGCCACGCTCGGATTGGACGCGCTGGGTCTGATGCCGGGCATCGGCATGTTCGGCAAGGGTGTCAAAGTGGTCGGTAAGACTGCGGACGAGGCCCTGGACGCCGCCAAGGCCACGTCGAAGCTGCTCGGGGAGGGGTTCAAATACAAGGACATCGGCCGCTCCAAGGTCCTGCTTTCCTTCGGGAAGGCCTCAGAAGGTCTCTCGGAGGGGTTTGGGAAAGCCGGCCTGATAAAGATCGGAGGCGTGTCCGAGCATGCCTATCAGGTCTCACATGCCAGCAGTAATTTGATGTCCCGTGCGGGCGGTCTCGTGAGTGCCGGATACCAGCAAGGACAGTGGTTGGGTACAAAGGGCATCAACACGCTGTTCAAGGGCAACATGGATCCGATCAGCGGCCTGGGCAGGGCGATCGACGGTGGTTTCAAGATCGCGCCGAAGGTCGGTACACACATAGGGCAAGCACTGTCCGGTGATTAGTCGCAGAACCGAGTGCTCCACGTGAGGAAGGCCGCACCACAATGAACATCTGGCAGCCCGGCACCGGGGAGACTCTGCTCGCCCGCGCTCCGGTCACGTTCGCCACGGGCACTGCCGCGCCCGTCAGGGGCATGCGCTGGTTCCGTGACCTTGAGCGCAAGGATATTCAGCACGAGCTGCCGGGCTGGCCCGAAGGGCCCTCCTACACACCCCGCTCCACGAGCGGGGCGGCCGCCGACAAGTCGCTGAGGGGTGCCGCAACGGCGGCGGGCGTCGCGGTCATGGCCTTCCTCAGCGCAGCCGGCGGCAACCTCAGTGGCGGCGGCACATCCCGCGGCGAGGGCTCCGACACTCCGGACGACCCGGCGGACGAGGTCGAGGACTTCCCCGTCATGTGGGCCGGGCCAGGCACGATCGCCCGCACCCTGCCCTGGCAACTGGATCCTGGCCGAGCGGATCAGAAACACCATGTCACGCATCTGATCGTCACCGACCGCAGGATCGTCATCGTTCACCTGCCCTTCGACAAGAAGGACATGGAGCGCATCGACGACAACGTGATCTGGGAGTGCCCTCGCTCCGACATCGGCAGCGTAGAACTCAAGAACTTCAAGGACGGCGAAGACTTCAGGGTCACCTTCGTCGACGGCTCGTGGTGCAGACTGCGCTGCAAGGCACGCCGGAAGCTCACCCGTTGTCTGGCTCCCCCGCGCGAGCTGATTGCTCTTGAGTCCCTGACGCCACAACAGCGAGCCACGGTATTGGAATTCGCCGCCGAGAGGGAGACGCCGGCGTCCGTGTCTCCCGTCATCACGCGAAACCCAACCGGTCGCATTCGAGTCGAGATCCTGCTCCCGAGCAGGTACACATCCCTGTTCGGAGCCTCGGAGGTGAACATCACCATGGAACCCGACGGAACAAGGGTCGACATCGGCGACTACCTCCCCGAGGACTTCTGACCTCATCTCCTCATCTCATCCGGAACGGCCTGCGACGCAATGACACCCGCTTCTGATTCCACGGCACCGCTCCTGCCACCGGCCCCGCCGAGCGGCCCACCCCCCGTCTGGTTCCTCACCCCCGAGGGCTTCTTCACCCTCCCGCTCGCCGCCACCCCCGAAGAGCGTGCACAGCGCGCCGACTCCTTCGTACGTGATCTGTACTCGCGCGGGGACGAAACCATATGGAGTCCCGCCTCCCCCTACTACGCGGGAGTGGCGGAGCTCCTGGTGGACACCGGGGTGTCCTACGCGGCGCTGGGCCTGTTCTCCACCTCCGAGGAGGAGCACACCCCGCAAGGCGATGTGATCAGGCACGACCTCTCCGAGGGCGCCGCCCAGTGCGCCTTCACCCTGGCCGCCGTCCCTACAGATCACACCGGCGCGAACACCGACGTCGTGGCGCAGGGCATCCTCGCGACGCTCTCTCAGGACCCGTACAACGACGTCCACTGGCTCGACCTTCCTTGTGGGCCGGCGGTCGCATGCGCCACTTGGCGCCAGTTCCAGGTCAACCCCCAGATGACAGCGGACGGCGACCCGAAGGATCTCGTCACCGCGCAGCTACAAGTGCACATCCCCTTTCCGACCGGTCCGTTCACAGCGGTCTTCACGCTCTTGACGGCATACGTCGATCACTGGCAGCAGTTCTGCGAATTGATGGAAGCAGTACTTCAAACTGTTTCCTTCATCGATCCGGTAGATGCGCTGTCCGAGACACCGTCTGCCGAGTAGGAGCCCCGTGGACTGTCATCCGGAACCCGACGAGAAACTGCTGGGGCGTTTCCCGGTCTCCTTCGCGACCGGCACAGCCGCCTCCGTGGACGGCCGCCGCTCCTTCCGCGACCGCCGCCGTCATGACATCGAACCCGAGCTCCCCGGCTGGCCGGAGGGCAGCGGCACCTTCTCGGTCCGCCGCCTCCCCGGCAAGATCGGTGTGTATGCGCGCGACGCTGTCTCCGCCCCGTTCCTCCTCGCCTGGGGCATCCTCCGTGACCTCCTCGGAGGCAGCACGGTCGACCCCGAACCGGGCCGCGGGAAGCTGGAGGAACAGGAGGACGAAGTCGACGACTTCCCGGTCATGTGGGCCGACCCCGGCGACACCGCCCACGCCCTGCCCTGGCAGCTCGACCCTTCCCGACGTCCACCGCGCTGCGTCACAGAGATCGTGTTGACCCCCGGACGTCTTTCCGTCGTCGAGTCCGGCAGGACACTCTGGGAGACACCACGCGACAACGTCGCCGAGGCGACCGTCAAACAATTCAGCCTCGGCCGCAGGGACTTCCGGCTCACCTTCCAGGACGGCTCCTGGGCACGGCTCACCACACGCGTCTCCGCCCACACCACCGAGCTGGTCGAACTCCTCAACGGCAGCACCGTTGCTGAACGAGGCCGGTCGACGACAGCCCAGCCCTAGCGGAGCACCGCGGTGGCCCATCCCGGCGACGCCGCCTCCTGGTGCCGGCCGCGGACCGCAGCTCCTCAGACGCAGGGCACCGCACTAGCGAATCGCAACCCGTCAACAGCGCGGCGTGCGCGCCGCACACGGTGGCATTCGGCGCGGTCACATGTTTGGGCACGATCAGGACACAGCCCGCGTCCCGAGAGCCCCATACCTCCCGGATTGCATCGGTTCTCGCGAAAGTTCACGCTGGTGAAACCGAAAACCTCACCGGTACCGTCAGAGCACTTACTGAACTTCTGTCTCTCACGGGGAGCCACTGTGAAGCGCCGCTCATTGCCCGTTGCTGCCGCGTTGGCAGCGACGGCAGCACTGCTGTTGACGGCCTGCGGTAGCGGGGACGACAAGTCCAGCGACAACGACAAGATCGCTGGTGCCGACCAGGGAACGAAGACGCCGCAGGAGTCGGCATCGCCCGCGGGAGCGCCGGCAGGGGACAAGCCGGACGGTGTGGACGTGTCGCTGCCTGAGGACATGGACCTGGTCTTCGACTGGGACAAGCCGAAGGACAAGAACGAGGCGGCTGCGATGGATGATGCCGCGAACTTCTTCCGTGCCATCTATCGGGGCGTCGACAAGCGAACCACCAAGGACGCGGCGGTGACCGCGTACGCCACCGGCGACGGGCTGAAGTACGCGACGACGCAGATCGAAGCCAGGCTCGAAGGCGGCTGGACGGCAAACGGCACACGACGCCACTACCAGGCCACCACGCGGTCCGCGCCGAACGGCAACTCGGTAGAGGTCGCCTCGTGCGTGGACTCAAGCAAGTTCTACTCCGAAGAGGTCAAGACCGGAAAGGTCCTGAAGGGCGAGCCCAGCATCACGGACTTCGACTACTTCAAGATCATCATGGTCAAGCACCCCACCGGAGACGGTCTGTGGCAGGCGTCCAAGGTGTTCGTCGAAACAAAGGCGGCGAAGTGCCAGTGAACAAGTCACGGCGCACGGCCCTCAGCACCACCACGGCTGCCCTGACTCTGGCCCTGGGTGTCCTCACATTGGAGGAACCCGCCTACGCGGGAGAGCTGCCGGGCAACGCCCAAGGCTCCAATAAAGAACAGTCAGGCGGGGGCGACGGCAAAGGAATCTACGCCGCCGCCCGAATCCAGTACTCCGGATCCGTCGCCAAGGGCGGCGGCACCGGAAACGTGACGTCCTCGGACGTCAACTGGACACCACCTCCCTGCTGGTACGCCCCCTACCTCGGCGCCAAGGACTTCAAAAAGGAGATGTCCAAGCACCTTGAGGGCCAGCTGAACACACCCGGCATGACCGGGACTGCGGGTGCGGCGATCAACGAGACGCAGCGCCACTACGAGGACGGCTACGGCTGGACCGACACCCCCGGCTACAAGGACTACAACGTCGAGAACGACGGCAAGGGAATGTTCTGGGCCGGCGTCGAGAACCCCAACGAGCCGGACTACCTCAAGCGGTCCTCGTGCACGGACCTCCCGTTCTGGGTCGAAAACGGCGATGCCCCGCCGCCCCAGTACGAGGAGGCCATCACCCCGGAGATCCTCGCCGCGCTCGCCTACCAGCACATGGAGCTCCCCGACACCGAGGTCACCCTCGCTCCCGAGGCCAACACCAAGGTGAACCTGCCGACCTGGGCCTGGCTCGACAAGGCCGTCTTCGACGAGGTCCAGGCCACAGCCGCCCTCAACGTCCCCGGCTTCAACATCCAGGCCACCACCACCGCCAAGCCGGTATCCCTCAAGCTGGAGCCGGGAACCGAGGACGCCGAGACCTACCCGGCCTCCGGCGAGTGCACCATCAACGCCGACGACTCCATCGGCGAGCCTTACGCCAAGGGCAAGGCCGACCAGACACCGCCGTGCGGGATCAAGTACCTCCGCTCCTCCGGCGACGGCACGTACAAGCTCCAGGCCACCATCACGTGGGAGATCGCCTGGACCGGCACCGGCGGCGCCGGCGACGACCTCCCGAACGGCACCTTCGGCAACGACCAGGACATCACCGTCCAGGAGATCCAGGCCGTCAACCGGTGAACCGACAGCAGCGAGCACACACACGGGGGGAGGGTCATCCATGAGCGACTCGGACCTGACAGTCGACTACGAGTTCCTCGCGGACTGCGAGCGCAAGCTCGGGCAGCTCAAGAAGACCTTCGAGGACATCGAGAATCGTCGTGACGACATGGACAAGCACTGGGGCTCCGGTGACATAGCCGGCGTCATGGAGGACTTCGTCAACAACTGGGACGACTACCGCACCCGGCTCGTCGAGTCACTCAAGTCGGTGGGCGAGATGGTGGCCGGAACCAAGAAGGCGTTCGAGGGCCTGGACGAGCAGTTGGCCAAGCAGGGCGAGAAGAAGCAGAAGAAGTGACACCTACATCCAAGCGCCGTCCGGTCGACTGGCAGCCGCTCTGTGACTCCGACCCTGTGCCCGGTGACCCGGAGGAGATCCGCGCCGAGGTCAAGCACATGGTCTCGGTCGCCAAGAAACTCCGGGACCAGGCCAAGAACCTCAAGGCGATCAGCGACGAGGACACCCTCAAGGGCAAGTACGTCAAACGCCTGCGCGAGGAGTCCGGCACGCTGGAGAAGCACATGCGGGAGGTGGCCGGCCGGTACGAGCGTGTGCACGGCCATCTGACCAAGTGGTCGAACGAGCTGGAGGACTTCCAGTCGAACGCCGACAAGGTCCTGCACCAGGCGAAGGAGAAGCAGGGCGAGATCGAGGCGGAGAAGAAGAAGGAAGCCGACTCCGCCGACAAGGACACCCCCCGGCCCTCTGTCAGCGGCACCGACCACGACCCCCTCCAGTCGTACCGGAACCGGCTGAACGACATCACCGGAGACCGGGACACCCGCGCCAACCACCATGAAAAGAAGATCCGCGACGAGATCGAGGACGTGATCGAGGACTCGTGGTGGGACAACGTCAAGGGCTGGGTCCATGACAATGCCGACCTGATCAAGGCTTTCATCGATGTTCTCGGCTGGGTCGCGACGATTGCGGGCTTTCTGGCGCTCGCCATTCCCGGTTTGAACCTGCTCGTCCTCGGCATCGCGTTGCTCACGATCGGGCTCAGACTCCTGCTGGTGGCATCCGGCGACGCCACCTGGACGGACGTCATCTTCGACGTCGTGGGTGGGCTGCTCGTCGTGGGCGGCCTCGGGGCCGCCGCGAAGCTCGCCAGCGGCGCCAAGGCCACCGTGGGTGCCGCTCAGGCCGCCCGGACCGCTGGCCTCAGCCGAGGGCTCAGTGGCGTCAAGGGCATCCTGGACGACACGGGGCGGATGATGACCAAGATGCCGCAAGGACCGGGGCGGCAGGCCCTCGGAGCGGCCCGTAACGCGATGCGCAAGTCCATCTCCCAGAACGTCGGCCTGGTCGCCAAGGGGCCGCTGAGGGTGAGCCCGTTGTCGACGCTGGCGCACCTCGGTGACAAGGAGATGGCCGGTATGGCCAAGATGCTGCAGGCGAACAAGGCTGCCTTCCCGGAGGCCGCGGGGGCCGCCGCGGACAAGGCATACAAGTCCTACCAGGCGGGCCTCGGTGTCGCCTGGACCGGCATGGGGATGGACGTCATGGACAAGGCGCTGGGGAAGAGCGACCTGACAAGCTTGACCCACGAGAAGTTCGGAACCGGCGAGAAGCCGTACAACGCGGCGTACTCGGACTGGAAGGACAACACACTGAAGCCCGCGCCCGACACCCACTGGTGAGGAATGAGCATGGACCTGAACTCGGCGCACCGCATTGTCGAGGCCGAAGCCGCCCGTACCGGACTCGGCACTGGCCCCAACCGGCGGCTCCGCCTGACGCTGATCATCGGAATGCCCCTGTTCCTGCCGGTACTGGGAATTATGATCCTGGTGCCGAAGTCCCTGATGAATGACGTGCTCTACGTCTATGAGGCCGGGATCGTCGGCTGCCTCCTGCACTACGTCTGGGTGTTCGCGAAGTACCCCCGATATGCGGGCCGTCCGCCCTACCTCACCCGGGATCTGGCCATGGGTGGCGGCTTCTTCCTGCCCTCGCTGTTCTTCGGCTTCTGGCCGGGCATGATCGCTGCCCCGGCGTGGGCGCTCTTCGTAGGCGTTGCCTATGCCGTGGAAGTGACGCGGGGGCGCAATGACCACCGTTGAGCACCGCCGGGCCCCGAATGGCTTCAACCTGGTGCCGCCGCCCGGCTGGGACGTGATACCGCTGCACACGGGCACTCGGGAGGCGATGGACCGCATCGTCCGTAAGGCCGTCGGACAACTACCCGTCGGTTTTCCCAAGGACGACATTCCGAAGGCCCGGCTGAAGCTCACCCAGGAGATGAAGAAGGTCGTCCGCCGGGCCAGCGCCAAGGGAGGAATGACCCTCTACCTCCCCACCGAACGCCTCCATGGCGTCGCACTGCCCGTCTCGATCGTGGCCTCCGAGCCGATCGAGATTCCGCGGGTCAGGCCCAACAGCGGCCCAGAAGCGGTCCTGGTCGCGCTCGCCTCCGAGACCCTTGGAGCCGAGATGCGGGAGCTCGACGACACCGCGGCCCTGCGCTCGGAGCGAGATGTACCCGCCGACCCGGCCCAAGGCGTCGACGTCGCTCACCGCCGGGTCGAGTACTTCGTGCCGATCCCGGACAGCACGCCTGACAAGTACCTCACCTTCTCCTTCAGCGCCCTGATCGCGCCCGGCTCGGATCCCGCCTTCTACGACACCCTCGTGGAACTGTTCGACGCCGTCATGAGCACCTTCCGCTGGAGCTACTCCTGAGGACCTCCTCCCCCCGCTGCCCACGCCCCGACGAAAGTGACCGCTCATGTCAGACGGCACCCTCTGGAGCACCGACCTCGGTGCCCCGCTCCACATCGACACGGATGCCGACCCAGGCCTCTGGGGCTATCTTCATCTCCAGATCGACAGGCGGACCTTCAAGGAATGGCTGGACCAGCACCTGATCGGCTTGGCGGCCGTTCACAACATCGAACTCACCCGTAAGCTCCGCCGATTCCACAAGAACTTCTACGAGCAGACGCTTGTCATCCTGCGGGAAAAGCTCCAGGCCGACGAAGCGTTTATCTACCACCCCGTTCCGCTCACCTACATGCCCCTGGTGATGCACGCCACCCGCATCCACTGTGATGCTCCTGACGCGGCTTCCTGTGAGGGAATCAGCGCGCTCACCGTGCCGCACCCGGACATCCCCGAGTGGCAGCAACGCACCGGCAGCAGTGCTTTCGCGTCCCCGCATCTGGGCGCGGACGGCGTCCGGGTCACCCGCTCCTACCCTGCGGACAGCACCATCATGATGACCTCGGTGTCGTACCACTGGCACACCCCGGCCGGCCTCCCCGACGTCGTGCTCCGCGGCCACCACGACGATCCGGAAGTAGTCGCTGCGGCACTGGAGGCAATGGACGACTTCGCGCGGACGCTCCGACTTCCCGGGCCGGCCCATTGACCGGCACCGCCTGAGGCGGATTCAAGCGGTGAGCATCGCTTACCGCAAGTTTGGGAGTACTCGCTCGCGCGGCCGGAGCCGCGGGAGGTGTTCGCGGACCTGTCCGGGCCTGCTGTCTAGCCTGAGCCACAAGCACGGCTGGGCGATGGCCGAGCGGGCCAGGCACACCACCGCCGGTGAGGCACGATCAGGACACGGTTCGCTTTGAGGTCGCGGAGAAAGTCATGCGATCTACCGGCGCTTCCAAGCACGCCCCCGTCCCCACTCCGCCGACCTCGGCGGCTCCCCTCGAGACCGGGCGCGCAGCTTGGACGTCCAACTCGGCAGCCAAATGCATGACGGCCACCGCCGCGGCCAAGCTGCCCCGTGTCGGACCTGACGAGCTGCCCGCCCCGGCCAGCATCCTCATGGCCGAGAGCGAGGGCGACCGGGACACCGCGCTGCGTCAGATCGTCCAGGCCAGCGCCGAGAGCCTGGTCCGCCTCATGGAGTGGACCCGTTCATCACGGAACGCCTGGGCGAAGGCCTCCACTCCACGCGCTACTGGTCGACACCGACGACCAGCTCATGGTGACTGTCCACGACAGCTGACGGGTCGAGAAAGCCGGGATCGGAGAAGAGAGCCGGTCACAGAAGTGCCCGCCGCCTGCTCGCGGTGGCGACCGTCCGGTCTGCCTGCAAGCGCCCAACCGACACCGCAACCAACACCGCACCCAAGACGTCCCACGTGTGTCACACATCTGGGCACGATCAGGACACAGCACAGGCAATGTATGTGAATGAATGTCCTGAATTGCCTACATTTTTAGGTTAGTTCGCTATGGCGAAAACAGGAACGTCACAGATACCGTTTGTGCTCTCGACTAGCCCGTCGTTGCAGGGAGCGCCCACGTTGAAGCCGATTGCTTTGCCCGTTGCTGTCGCGCTGAGGGTGACCGGTGGGGTAGCCGATGGTGTCGCACCCAACGGATGGTGCGTGACGCCACTCCTACTGCGTCTATCCCCTCGCATCCCACACGACAACAGCGATTGATCACCTCCGGCCGATCCAACTAGGCCTTATACCCACCGTCCATGACAGATCAGATTCCATTTCCACGGGGACTCCATGAGCGACTTGTACATCGATGGCGAGATGCTGAACCGAGTGCGACACAACCTCAGAGACATCGACGATCTCTTCGCCAAGCCGATCCGCGCGATGACGGATATCGACGCCAAGGCCATGGGAGCGTCTGACCTGGAACGTCGCATGGAAGAATTCGGCGACGAATGGTCATATGGAATCAAGCAGTTGCGTAAGTTCTCCAAGGGTGCCGCCAAGACGCTAGACACAATCGAGAAAGCTTTCAATCAGCTCGATTTGGATCTAGCAAACGAACTGTCAAAGGCGGCCAAGAAGAAGTGACTGCGCCAACTGTTGACGACTTTCCTGCACTTGGTTTCATCCCTTGCCCCGGAGACCACGCAGCTGTGGACAAGGTTTCCGATTCAATCCGGCATACGGCAGATGCCCTCAGTGAAATCAAACGAGTTCTCAAGGGTGCTGCAGACGGAGACTGGCGAGGAAAGGCTGCCATCGCATTTCGGGAACTCCTGGATGACGATTTCCGCCCCAAGGTCGAGGACGCGTACGACTCGTTCGACAAGGCCAAGCGTGTCATTCAGGGCTGGTCCGACTACATGGAGGAGAAACAGAAGAAGGCTCGCAGCCTCGAGCGAGAAGCCGCAGAAGCCAAAGCCGAAAAGGACAAGTCCAAGGACAAGGACGGAGCGGAAGGCAGCAAGAAGAAGCCCGCAAGCGGGAGCGGCGACGAGACAGACCCAGTCGAAGAAGTTCGCAAACGCGCTCGGACACTACACTCCGACTACGAGGAAGAAGGCCGCAACGCCGCCAAGCGGTTGCAGAAGGCCATCGACATCGCCCCGAATGAACCGGGTTTCTGGGAAAAGCTCGGCGAAAGTATCAGCAAGGCGCTTGACGCCATCGGCGATGCTGCGGCCTGGCTGCATGATCAGGCCATCGAGCTCCTGGGAAAGCTAGCACCGCTGCTGGACCTCATCGGCGACATTGCTGGGCTGCTCAGCGCAGTCACCGGACTGCTCGCACTTGTCCCAGGGCTTCAGTTCCTCGGCGCTGCTTCACTTGTCCTCGCGGGAGTCGCTCTGGGTGCCCATTACCTGTCCGCAGTGGGTACGACCGGCAGCTTCGGTAAGGCTCTGCTGACCAAGGACGTCATCATGGATGCCGTCGGTTTCGGTCTGGGCAAGGCCGGCGCAAAGCTCGGGGAGGGCATTCTCGCGGCAGCAAAAGCATCTGGGGCCCCCACCCGCATGGTGCCTCAACTGATCGGTCCGGCAAAGGAACTACCCATGGGCTACTTCCAGTTGGCGTCGAGTACCTACGCGATGAGCCAAAGCGAATTCGCCTGGCGGACGGGACAATACTTCAGCACCTGGACCGGAAACGTCATGACAGCCGAAGGCAGCGGTGACAGCGTCGAGACGCTGGGCAAGATCTTCTCCTGGGACTTCGGTCCTCTGACAGAAAAGCCGAAGGTCACCAATTGAGCACCACCACGGACTCCACACGTATCACCCCGGGCGAGGTGAAATTCTTCGTTCCGCCGGACTGGTTCGACCTCATGGCCGATGGGGCGGACAGGGAGGCGACTCGGGCACGGTGCGCCGAACTCGTCCGTCTCACCTATCCGAACACCCCGGCAGAGCGCAGGGAGGAGTTCACGAACGGCCTCCTCTACTGCCACGACCGGTTCCTCGCAGACGGCGTACTGATGTACGGAGTGATCACGGCTCCACTACCCAGTACCGGAGCACAGGCCGTCTGGCAGGTCTACGGCGGAGTCGTCGCCGTGCCCGAGCGCCCCGCCGAAGTGGACCTCGGGGAACTGCTTGCCCAGGTGTTCGACCAACACTTCGCCGACAAGATGGCATATGTGGAGAGCTTTCCCACGGACATGGGGCTGGGCTTCGGCTTCATCTCACAGCCGCAGGTGCTGGTCCCGCGCGACGGGGAAGGCGATCCTGGCACGGAGATGCGAACAGGTCTCGCCGGAGTGCTCTCCTGCCCGCCTGACGGTGGTAGAGGTCTCCTGGTCATCGGAACCTGCCTGGACCCCGACCAGGTTCGGGAGCTGGCCGGCCTGGTCGCGGTCATCGCCGGCCACTCGGTCTTCGTCTCTCGAACGTCGAGTGAATGAGCGAACGACACAGGAACGGACATGACGACGAACACCACCAACGGTCACTCCCCGGCCCGCACCTCGCTCTTCCGGGCGGCGCCGCTGCCTGAGCCCCCCGGCGCACCGGACAGTTGGCCGGATCGGGGCTCCCGCTTGCAGGACCAGGCGAAGGCGCTCGGCATGCTGGTCCGCGAAGACCTCTCGCGCGGCCGGGCCCTTGTTTTCCTCCTGTGCGCGGGCGTCGTGACACTTGTCGCCGGACTGGTCCCCGCAATGGTGATCGATGCCGCGGACTCCGAGTCGAGCGACACGACCGACGTCGCGGTGACGGTCGTGCTGGGTGTTGTGCTGCTGGCCATCGTCACCGTTCCTGCGCTGCTCGTCCTCCGTGCACTGCGCAAGCGGTCGGCCCGGCGCCTTGAGTTGCTTCGGCAGTGGGCGGCGGTAGACCGTGGGTATGACTCGGAGTTCCCCACCGACTACGGCACGGAGGGGTATCCACACGGTCGCTTCTTCTACTCGGCGCTGGTGCTTGGCCTTGCGCTCATCTTGGTGATCGTGGCCCTCGCCGGAATGTCCGACCCCTCCGTCCTCGGGCTGCTGCCCTGCCTGATCGTCGCGGGGCTCTTCGCCTGGAGCACGATCAGGAAGTATGCGGCTCGGTATGGCTGGGCCGAACGGGAACGAGTGATCCGTGCCCGAGCTCGCAGGAGAGAACTGCACCGCGCACAGCTGGCACAAGGGGCATCGGCCGAGTCGCCGAAGACCTACCTCTCGGGCACGCGAATTCATCCCGCACTGCTCTACGCGGCTCTCTTCAGCCCCGCTGCCATTGTCACCGTGGTCTTCGTCGTCGCACGCCCACAAGAGGCCTCCGGTCTGGCCGTAGCAGGCCTGCTGGCGTTGCTGGTCATCGTGTTGGGGGTGCCCATGGTCGTGCGCAGGCGCCGCCGCGAGCAGGCCGAACTCGATTCCGCTGCGAGTTCCCTCGCCTCGGCCTTCACGGGCGGAGCGGTGGTGCACGCGGTGCGCTACGGGCTCGGGGAGCCGGACGGCCAGTCCGCCGGGTCGGTCTCCTCTCCTTGGGACCTCGGCCCTTCGCGCACCGGGGCGCTTGCCGTCGACCGGGATGCCCTGCTGGCTCGCGGGACGGACGGGGCTGCCCTGGACCTGCCGCTCGCCGAAGTACAGGGTGCAGTCCTTGTGGGCAGTGGTGTGGCGTGGCTCCCGCCCTCGGTCGACGTGCTGCTTCGCTCGGGAGAGGCGATCGAATTCCGGTCGCCCGATGCCAAGGCCATCACAGCGGCGCTGGCCGACGTAGGCGTGCCTGTGACGACTGCCTAGCATCACCTGCGAATTGTGGGCGGTGCGTACGGCGAGGGCCGTCGCACCGCCCGCTTCTCGGACTGCGCCCAGGTAGTCAAGCCGGGCTTCGCGGTCGTGCTACCGCAGACGCCCCGCCCGGCTCTTCCCCTTCCCCTTCTTCCGAAGCCTCCGCACCCGTTCCCGCTCCCGAGCCGCTTCTTCCTCGGCGCGTGCGCTGAACCAGCGGTGGACGAGCCAGCCCACCAGGCCGGCGCTGAGGGCGTAGCCCAGGAACGCGCTGCCGGTACCGGGGATGTAGGCACAGCTCTCCGAACGGCAGTTCTTGCCGGGCAGCCCGCTCAGCAGATAGAAGAGCGGCCCGAACGCGGCCGCGCAGCAGACCGCCGTGCCCGCGGCATGCAGGACACGCGCCCGGCGCGTCCGGCCCGAGGCTCCGGCCGTACACCGCAGCGCTCCGGTTGCTCCGAGGACGGTGATCACGCCCAGGACGGCACCGACCGTCCAGGAACCGCCGGGCAGGTCCACCAGCGTCGGTACCGTCTCACGCGCGAACCGCTTCCACAGGCCCATGACCAGCAGGATTACTCCCATGCCGACCACCAGACAGAGAATCACCCCAGCGATCCCCAAGCCGTCTCGGGTCTCGAACCGACGGTTGGCTCCTGCCTCTTCGGCTGGTCTCCGCACCTGTTGTCCACTCACGCTCTACTGCCCCCTCCCCCAACGACGGACCCCTCATGACCCGCTGCCTGGCACTACTCGTCCGCAGGGTTACCGCTCGGCTCGAACTGCCATGAATACTGGCCAGATCGCGTGAGTACTGGCTGATGGCAGCGAGGTCCGCCTCTATTGGCCTCATGAATAGCGCCTCCCCGTACGAGCTACCCTCTCGAAACACCCATCAACTTCCGCGTCAGCGAGGAGAGTCTTGACGTGACACCCAGGGGCAAGCAGCGCGCGGCGATGGACCGTCTCGGCATCCACCCCAAAGCCGCCGACTGGTGCTGGATCGGCAAGATCCCGCAGCCCCCCGCGGACGTCCTGCAGACCGCGGGCAACCCCCGTCTCCGCCCTGCCATGCGGCCCCCGCTGGGCATGATCGGTGTGGTGCTCGGTGCGCCGTTCGTGCCTCTCATCGTGCTGTTGAGTCTTCTGGCCGAGGCGGAGGAGGCCGTCAAGCGAGCCCTCGACACGAAGGAAGAGAAGGAGCGGCGGCGCGCCAAGAAGGCGGACGACAAGCGCCGGGACGCCGCCGTCACCCGGCAAGGCCTCGACCAGGTCTTCGACGGGGACTGGCACGGTGACGCCGGGCAATTCCTGCTGCGTTGGTACAGCCACTCCACCCACCACGAGCGCATGCTGTTCGCGACGGAGGAGGGAATCGTCCTGGCGGCTCCGCCGAAGCGTGTCAGCGTGGGGCGGGAGAAGCGTCTGCAGGTCGTCGCCCGCGTTCCCGCCTCCGAGGCCACCCTCGTCGACCCCTTCTCCGGCGAGTTCGAGACGAGGATTCTGCTCATACGCTTCCGTGACGGATCCTGGCTGCGCGTCGACACGGAAGAGCTCCGCAGCGATCTGCACATGCACGTGCTCCGGCAGCCTCTCCCCCAGAGCTGACACACCCCGTCGACCGAACGCCCGCCCGGCACCGGCGGCCTCGCCGCCGGTGCCGGGCAAACACCTGGCCCTACTTGCTCCGAGCCTGCTTCGCCAGCTCGTCATCAATCTGCTCGAACTTGTCCGCGGCCATGGTCAGGTAGTCACCCATGCCGTCGAGACCGTCCAGCGTGTCCTTCGTGCCGCGCACGAACTCGTCGAAGTTCTCGTCGAACGCCTTCGACGAGCTCTTCGTGACGTAGCCGCCCTGCACGAGGTTGTTGATGTACTTGCGGAGGCCCTCGAGCTTCTCCTGGAGCTTTTCCTTCTCCTTCACGACATGCTTGGCAGCATCCCGCATGTCCTGATAAGTGACATCAAGGTCCTTGGCCATGAAGCCGCTCCCTTTCACAACGCCGCAGGGCCAACCCCCGTGGCTCCCTGTTTGCGGACTCATCGACCCGCAGGCCGAGTTACTGATCGCACGTGGCAACCGGTGTGATCGTCCGCTCTTGCGTCTGCAGCTTACGGGTGGGGCCTGGGATGCCACATCCCCGGCTTGTGAACGAGACGTCATGAAGTCGTGTACGACGTTGCCATCGGGAACGTCTCGGGGCCTCCCCATTGCCTCGCTGTCGTACCGAACGGATATCGTCCCTTACGACTGTGACCCGCGTGACTGAAGCGAACAGGCGGCGGACGCGGACGCAGCGACAGAGACCACAGCGGCCACACCGGCCCAGTGGCACGGGGAGGACTAGTCGTGCGCCTGACTCTGACCGTCGTCGACCCGTACGGCGGTGGCACCGCCGACGTCGTGCTCGATGCCGATCCTGAGTCCACCGTGGGGGACATCGCCCAGGAGCTGGCCAAGCAGGTGGGGCACGGCGGGGCTCAGGTCATCCCGCTCGGGCAGCACCGGCACGCGCCGGCCAACAACGCGCCCCTCGTGTACGTGGACGGATACCCCGTCGATCCGCACGCCACCGTCGTCGGCTCGCCCCTGCGTGAGGGCGCCGTCGTCAGCCTCCAGGACCCGTCCGGGTGTCTGCCGGGTGAGCCCACCGGGCTCGTCGAGCTGCGGGTCGTCGGCGGGCCCGCCGCCGGGTTCGTGCACCGGCTCGGGGTCGGGCGCTACGACATCGGCAGCGGGGCCGCCTCGTACGTCCGTATCGACGATCCCGAGGTCGACGCCCGGGCCCTCACCCTCTCCGTCGCCACCGACGGCACCTGCCAGGTCGCCGTGCACATGGACAAGGAGCACGTCACCCTCGACGGGAAGTCCTTCGCCGAGAGCGACACGAAGGAGCCCGGCGGCAAGAAGGGCGAGAAGAAGAAGCAGAAGCAGAAGGACGACGGCGACGAGAAGAAGAAGGACGGGCCCGGCGAGTGGCCCCTCGGGGGGCAGATCGCGCTCGGGAACACCCTTCTCGAACTCACCCGGTACACGCCCCCGAACGCCGCCCTCAAGTGGTCGGACGACGGCGTCGGCCTCGACTACAACCGTCCTCCACGGCTGCGTCCGCCCGAGCGGCAGACCAGCTTCCGGCTGCCGTCGCCGCCCCGCGACTACGAGGCCCGGCCGCTGCCCTGGCTGATGGCGCTGACGCCGCTGGTCGGTGCCGTCGTGTCGGTGATGATCTTCCAGCGCTGGTACTACCTGATCATGGCCGGCCTGGCGCCGATCCTGCTCTTCGCGAACTACTACAACGACAAGAAGCACGGGCGTAAGTCCCATGCCAAGCAGGTCGAGGAGTACGAGGAGCAGAAGGAGCGGATCGAGAAGGACGCGCAGGACGCGCTCGTCGCCGAGCGGACCGACCGGCGCCACGCCCTGCCCGACCCGGCGACCGTGCTGGCCCTCGGGACCGGGCCCCGGACCCGGCTCTGGGAGCGGCGGCGTACCGACCGTGACCATCTCCTCGTCCGGTTCGGGACCGGGCAGCTGCCCTCCGAGGTGGTGCTCGACGACCCCGAGCAGGACGACCACCGCCGGCAGGTGACCTGGAAGATCGAGGACGCCCCGGTCGCGCTGCACCTGCGCAATCTCGGGGTCATCGGCATGGCAGGGCCCGGGGACTCCGCCCGTGCTCTCGGGCGGTGGGCCGTGGCGCAGACCGCGGCGCTGCACAGCCCGATGGACGTGCAGTTCTACGTGCTGAGCGAGAACGCCGCGCAGGAGTCCTGGGACTGGACGCGCTGGCTGCCGCACTCCCGGCCGTCCGGCGGCCAGGACGTCAACGCGCTCATCGGGACCGACGCCGAGACCGTGGGTGCCCGTATCGGCGAGCTGACGCAGATCCTCGACGCGCGCAAGAAGGCCGCGGAGGAGAACAAGTCGCAGGGTGCGTCGTCCTTCGGCGATCCCGACATCGTCGTGGTGTGGGACGGGTCGCGCAGGCTCAGGTCCCTTCCCGGCGTGGTGCGGTTGCTGCGCGAGGGACCCGCCGTGTCCATGTTCGCCATCTGTCTGGACGCCGAGGAGCGGTTCCTGCCCGGCGAGTGCCAGGCGTACGTCGTCGCCGAGCCGAAGGCCCAGGAGTACGAGCCCGCCCAGCAGGTCCAGCAGCAGCAGACGCAGCAGGCCGCCGGTGGCTTCCCCTCCTTCCAGGCCTGGCACAACACCGCCCAGCAGCCCGAACAGGCCCACCGCACCGAGCAGTTGAGGCTGCGCGTGGAGGAGGCCGGTGCGGAGCGACTGAAGGACGTACGGCCCGACTTCGTCTCCGCGGCCTGGTGTCTGCGGCTGGCCCGGTCGCTGTCGGCGCTGCGGGACATCAGCGGGGAGACCGAGGACTCGGCGCTGCCGGGTTCGAGCCGGCTGCTGGACGTGCTGCAGCTGGAGCCGCCGACGAGTGACGCGATCACGGCGCGGTGGCGGATGGGCGGGCAGTCGACGCTGGCCGTCATCGGTGAGTCGTACGACGGGGCGTTCGGGATCGACATCCGCAAGGACGGTCCGCACGGTCTCATCGCCGGTACGACGGGTTCCGGTAAGTCGGAGCTGCTGCAGACCATCGTGGCGGCGCTGGCGGTGGCGAACACGCCCGAGAACATGACCTTCGTGCTGGTCGACTACAAGGGTGGCGCGGCCTTCAAGGACTGTGTGCATCTGCCGCACACCGTAGGCATGGTGACCGACCTCGACGCCCACTTGGTGGAGCGCGCCCTGGAGTCGCTGGGTGCCGAGCTGCACCGGCGCGAGCACATCCTGGCCTCGGCCGACACCAAGGACATCGAGGACTACCAGGACCTGGTGCGCCGGGATCCGTCGCACCAGCCGGTGCCCCGGCTGCTCATCGTCATCGACGAGTTCGCGTCCATGGTGCGTGACCTGCCGGACTTCGTGACCGGGCTCGTGAACATCGCCCAGCGAGGCCGTTCGCTCGGTATCCATCTGCTGCTGGCCACGCAGCGGCCGTCCGGTGTCGTGTCGCCCGAGATCCGCGCCAACACCAACCTCCGTATCGCGCTGCGCGTGACGGACGGCGGTGAGTCGTCCGACGTCATCGACTCGCCCGAGGCCGGGCACATCTCCAAGAACACCCCGGGCCGCGCCTACGCCCGGCTCGGCCACGCCTCGCTGGTCCCCTTCCAGTCCGGGCGCGTGGGTGGCCGCCGGCCCGGTGCGGCCGACCCGGCCGTGCTCATGCCCTGGGTGGGCCCGCTGACCTGGGAGGACCTGGGCCGGGCGGCGCTGGTCAAGCCCAAGGCGGAGGCCCGTGAGGAAGAGGAGATCACCGACCTCAAGGTCCTCGTCGACACGATCCGCGACGCCAACACCTCGCTCGGCATCCCGCCGCAGCACAGCCCGTGGCTGCCCGCGCTCGACGAGACGCTGCTGCTGGACGACGTCGAACTCCCCGCGTTCGCGGGCGGCCCCGGCAAGCTGCCGCCGGCCCCGTACGGCATCGAGGACCTGCCCGCCAGCCAGGCGCGGCGCCCGGTCGCCGTGGACTTCTCCTCCTTCGGCCATCTGATGATCGGCGGTGCCCCGCGCAGCGGCCGTTCCCAGGTGCTGCGCACCCTCGCGGGCTCGATCGCCCGGACGCACTCGATCGCCGACGTGCACCTCTACGGCATCGACTGCGGCAACGGCGCGCTCAACGCCCTGACGCGGCTGCCGCACTGCGGCGCGGTCGTCGGCCGTAACCAGACCGAGCGGGTCGTACGGCTGGTCAACCGGCTCAAGGGCGAGATGGGCCGCCGCCAGGACCTGCTGGCGGACAAGGGCTTCGCGGACATCGGTGAGCAGCGGTCCTCGGTCGCCGACGACGAGCGGCTGCCGCACATCGTCGTGCTGCTGGACCGCTGGGAGGGCTGGGTGCCCACGCTCGGCGAGATCGACCACGGCTCGCTCACGGACGAGCTGCAGACGATGATGCGCGAGGGCGCGAGCGTCGGCATCCACCTGGTCCTGACCGGTGACCGGACCCTGCTCGTCGGCCGTATCGCGACCCTCACCGAGGACAAGTACGGCCTGCGGCTGGCCGACCGCAGCGACTTCTCCTCGCTCGGCATTCCGGCCCGCAAGGTGCCCGAGGAGATCCCGCCGGGGCGTGCCTTCCGCAACGAGTTCGGTACGGAGACGCAGTTCGCGCTGCTCTCCGAGGACACGACCGGTCAGGGGCAGGCGGCCGCGCTGGCGGCGATCGGCGAGGCTGCCGCTGCCCGCGACGCCGACGTGCCGCGCTCGCGCCGCCCGTTCCGTGTGGACAGCCTGCCCAGCCGCATCTCCTTCCCGGAGGCCTGGGAGATGCGCGACCCGGACGCGTCCCGCTCGCGCCTGTGGGGCCTGGTCGGTATCGGCGGCGACGAGATCGTCGGCTTCGGTCCGGATCTGGCGGAGGGCGTGCCTGCGTTCGTCGTCGCGGGTCCGGCCAAGTCGGGCCGTTCGACGGTGCTGTGGAACTTCGCGCAGTCCTTCCTGGCGCAGGGCACACGCCTGGTGATCGCGGCCCCGCGTCAGTCTCCCCTCCGCCAACTCGACGGCGCGGAAGGCGTACTGAAGGTCTTCACCGGTGACGACATCGACGAGGACGAGTTCGAGGAACTCATCGACCAGTCGTCGCTGGAGGAGCCGATCGCGGTTCTCATCGACGACGGCGAGATCCTGGAGGACTGCGACGCCGAGAGCCAGATGAAGAAGCTGGTCTCCCGCGGCGCCGAGCGCGGCCTCGCGATGGTCATCGCCGGTGACGAGGAGGACGTGTGCAGCGGCTTCTCCGGCTGGCAGGTCGACGCGAAGAAGGCCCGCCGGGGCATCCTGCTCTCCCCGCAGGAGTCCTCCAGCGGCGACCTCATCGGCGTACGCCTGAACCGCAGCATGGTCGGCGGCCAGGTCGCCCCGGGCAAGGGCATGCTGCACCTCGGGGACGGGGAGCTGCGGACCGTCGTCGTCCCGGGGTGAGGCGTTGAGCGGGGGGTCGGCGAAGCCCAAGCGGAGGAAGGCGGCGGGGTCGGCGCTGCGGTACGAGCACCGGCCCGACGCCGACCGGCCGGTGAAGCGGGGCTGGGGCTGTCTCTGGGCCTGCGTGGTGCTCCCCGGCTTCGTCGTCCTGCTGATGCCGCTGGTCTTCTTCGACATGTACTGGGGCCATGGGCTCTGGGGCGATGTCGCTCCCGCGTGGCCCGGCGGTGGCTACGCGTTCGCCGCCACGGTCGGGGCCCTGGTGCCGCTGGTCCTCCTGGCCTGGGCGGCGCCGCTGACGCGGATGAACTGGAAGAGGAGCAAGGCGCGCTCGCTGGCCTGGGTGGCCGCGTCCCTGCCCGGGCTGGCCGCGGGGTACCTGGTCGTCGGGGTGATCTTCACGACCGTACGGCCCAAGCGGCGCCGCGACTGGGACTCCGACTGCTACGGCGAGGGCGGCCCCTGCTGGGTGCATGTGCACTACCCCTGGTTGTGGGCCGTCGGCCTGGTCGCCACCCTCGCCGCGGCCGCGCTGCTGATCCCCCTGCTGGTCGGGCTCGGCCGCAGGGCGGCCCCTAACGCACCTTCGACATCCGAGCCTGAGGCCGGCCCGACTCCTCGCTCTCCGACCGGTACCGGAGATCGTCGCCCACCGGGCTGAGACGGACGGTCGTGGCGGCCGGGTTGCAGCCGCTGTGGTTGGTCTTCGCGCCCACGGACGTCGCGACGAGCTCCTTCTTCGTCACCTGCTTCAGGGTCAGTACGTCGATACAGACGCCGCCGATCTGGTCGGTCTGGCGGAGCCGGCCCAGCTCCTGGCCGACGGCGGCCCGTTCGACCGTGATCCGGAACGTGCCGAGGGGCAGGTTGCCGTCCAGGGATGTCCCCTGGCCCTCCCAGGTGCCGAGATAGGCGGCGGGCACCGCCGTGCCCGGGGCGGCGTCGCTCGCCGACGGCGGCGCGCCGGCGTCGGAGCCGGCGTCGGAGCCCCCGCTGTCGTCCTGGCCGCCCCGTCCCGGCAGCAGGTCGAACACGAACACCGACCCGATCGTCACGGCCGCCATCGCCCCGGCGACGGCCAGGGCGACCGAGCAGCTCAGCCTCCGCACCCGCCCGCCGCCTTCCGGCGTGGACGTCGCGGCCACGGAGACGGTGACCTTGCCGGGGCGGCGCCCGGTGGACGACGGGGTCATGTCCTGCGGGCCGGCGTCACGAGGTGCGGGTACGGCGGGGAACGGCGGCGCCACGGCAGGCGTGGGCATGACCGGCGGCGGCCCGAACACCCCGGGCTCGACAGCCCCGGCAGTCCCAGCCGTCCCGACCGCTTCAGCCGACTCCCCTGTCTCCCTCTCCCCCACCTGCACGGAGGGACTGCTGAACCCCACCGGCCCCGAAAGCCCCCCGCCTCCCGGCCCCGCCGCCGCCTCCAGGTTCAGCAGCTGTACGGCGCTCCGGCTCACCTGCTCCACCATCGGCCCCGGCAGCCACCCGCCCGTCACCAGCCGGGCCGCTCCCTCGGGAGCCAGTCGTCGGGCCAGGTCCGCCGGGGCGGGTCGTGCGCCCGGGTCCTTCGTCAGGCAGGCGGCCGTCAGGGACCGCAGTTCCCCGTCCAGCAGGCCGAGTTCCGGCTCCTCGTGGACGACCTTGTAGAGCAGGGCCGCCGAGGAGTCCCCGGGGAAGGGCGGTTCGCCGGTCGCCGCGTACGCCAGGACCGCGCCCAGCGAGAAGACGTCGGCCGCGCCCGTGACGCCCTTGCCGAGGATCTGCTCGGGCGACATGTAGCCGGGCGAGCCGATCGAGACGCCCGTGGAGGTCAGGGACGCCGTACCGTCCGTGGCCCGGGCGATCCCGAAGTCGATCAGCAGGGGGCCGTCGAGCGTGAGCAGGACGTTCGACGGCTTCACGTCCCGGTGCACCAGGCCCAGCTCGTGCACCGCCGCCAGCGCCTCGGCCAGTCCCGCTCCCAGGACGCGTACGGTGTGGGCCGGCAAGGGGCCGAAGTCCGCCACCGCGGCGGACAGCGACGGGCCCGCCGCGTACGCCGTCGCCACCCACGGCACCCGAGCCTGCGGGTCCGCGTCCAGCACCGGCGCCGTCCACGCGCCGCCCACCCGGCGCGCGGCCTCGACCTCGCGCCGGAAGCGCGCCCGGAACTCCTCGTCCAGCGCGAAGTGCGGATGCACGATCTTCACGGCGACCGTACGGCCTCCGGCGCTGCGGCCCAGATAGACCCGGCCCATCCCGCCGGAGCCCAGCCGGCCGAGCAGCCGGTAGGGCCCCACGACCGTGGGTTCGTCGACTTCGAGCGGCCGCATGGCGTCACCCCTCCCCCGTAGGCGTCCGGAAGCCCGGGTGGGCCCCCGTCCGCCTGCACTCCCAGCAGGGTAGTGCGCGAGGAGCGCCCGCTCACGGCTGCAGCAGGTCCACCTTCACGTCCGCCGGGAACCCGGTCGTCGGGCCGACGCGCCGGGCGAACTCGGCGACCGCCTCCAGCTGCGGGCCGCCGAAGCGGAAGTCGAGCGTCGTGAAGTACTGGGCGAGGGTCTCCTCGTCGAAGTCCTCCCAGCGGGCGGCCTGCTCGGCGACCTTGCCGACCTCCTCCAGGGAGAGGTTGCGGGAGGCGAGGAAGGCCTCGTGCACCTTGCGCGTGAGGACCGGCTCACGCTCCAGGTAGTCGCGGCGCGCCGCCCAGACCGCGAAGACGAACGGCAGGCCCGTCCACTCCTTCCACAGCGCGCCCAGGTCGTGCACGTCCAGGCCGAAGCGCGGCCCGTCGAGCATGTTCGCGCGCAGCGCCGCGTCGCCGATGAGGACGGCGGCGTCGGCCTCCTGCATCATCAGACTCAGGTCGGGCGGGCACGTGTAGTAGTCCGGCCGTACGCCGTAGCGCTCGCCGAGGAGCAGCTGGGCGAGGCGGACGGAGGTGCGGGAGGTCGAGCCGAGGGCGACGCGGGCGCCGTCCAGCCGGTCCAGGGGGACCTGCGAGACGATCACGCACGACATCACCGGGCCGTCGCAGCCGACGGCGATGTCGGGGAAGGCGACCAGTTGGTCCGCGTGCTTGAGGAACTCGACCAGGGTGATCGGGGCGATGTCGAGTTCGCCCTGCACCAGCTTCTCGCTGAGCTTCTCCGGGGTGTCCTTCGTCAGCTCGAAGTCGAGGAGCGTGCCCGTTCTGGCGAGCCCCCAGTAGAGGGGCAGGCAGTTCAGGAACTGGATGTGGCCGACGCGCGGCCGGGTGCGAGGATTGTCCACATCGTGAGGCTAGCCCTCTCGGCCCAGTGGCCGGCGTCCGGCCCCGCCGTGGGTTCGTGACCGGCCGCGGAGGCCCTCTGAGCCAGTCGGCGGCGGGATGTTCAAACATTCGGGTGACGTGATCTTGACCCCTATTGCATTCCGGGGCCTGCGTGCTAGGCTCATCGCAAGTTGCAGTTTGGTTTCCCTTGCAGTACAGAGCCTGCGGAGCATGTGACCGCGGGCTCTCGTCATTCTCAGACGTATGCAGTTGTGCAGAATTCATCTTCACACTTGCTGGTTCTGGAGCAGGGCAACCCTTTTGGGCCCAAGGAGGGCTTATGGCTACCGGAACCGTGAAGTGGTTCAACGCCGAAAAGGGCTTTGGTTTCATCGCCCAGGAGGGCGGCGGCCCCGACGTCTTCGTCCACTACTCCGCGATCAACGCGAGCGGCTTCCGCTCCCTCGAGGAGAACCAGCAGGTGTCTTTCGACGTCACGCAGGGCCCGAAGGGTCCGCAGGCTGAGAACGTCACGCCGGTCTGATCAGTAGTACCCAAGGAGCCCCGCGCCGTCAGGCGTCGGGGCTCCTGCCTTTTCCCGTCCTCTTCCGGTTCTGCCCTTCCC
The DNA here is from genome assembly GCF_042671245.1 of Streptomyces sp. NPDC057099. NCBI lineage: Bacteria > Bacillati > Actinomycetota > Actinomycetes > Kitasatosporales > Streptomycetaceae > Streptomyces > Streptomyces sp. NPDC057099. The sequence goes on along the minus strand of NZ_JBHUTX010000005.1, from coordinate 93,427 downwards.
GGAGAGGTCGATGAATTTCCGGCGAATTCTGCGGGACGCTCCGCTGGGGTGGGGCCGGCCCGGGGGTCCGGCCGGCTCGGGCAGCGGCCGGGAGAAGATGTCCTGATGCAGGGACATGAAGAGAACGGCAATCAGGAAGAAAGCGGAACTCCCGCACCCAACCATCTGGCGACCGGCCTGTCACTCGGCCTGTCGCTCGGCGCGGCCCTCGGGCTGGCCCTCGGCATGACCGTCTTCGACAACATCGGGCTGGGGCTCGCGCTGGGCCTGGGCCTGGGCACGGCGATCGGAGCGGGGGCGGGGGCCGGAGCGGCGAGGGCAGCCGCGGACCAGGCCGAAGGCCGGGGAGACGAACCGACCAGCTAGACGCATGGCCCCGGGGGGAGCCTGGGGGCGAGGGGCCAGGGCCCGAGCAGTCCCGGCAAGGCCGGAACGCGCAAGCAGACAGGCGGGCCGCACGGGCCCTGAGCAGGGGCCAGAGGGACGGGCCGCCGGGGGCGAACAGGCGTGCGCGCCCCGCCGGGGCGACCAGACACGCAGAGACCAGCGGATCCAACGGCCAGGCGATCCGCGCGGCCCCGGGCACTCACGCCGAGGCCAGAGGGCCGACAGACAAGCAAGCCTCACCGCCCTGCGCAAACACGCCAAGGCCGGCGCGTATGCGCCAGGCCGAAGGGACCGACAGGCAAACCCCGGGCAGGCCCACGAGCCCTCGCAGTAGGGTCTCGGGCCATGACCGACGCCGACTTCGTGAGCGAGACCCGTACCTTTTACGACACCGTGGCCGAGGAATACGCCGTCCACTTCCCCGGTCTGCACGGGACCACGCCCCTGGACCGGGGGCTGCTGGTCGGTTTCGCGGAGTTGGTGGGGGTGGGGGGCGAGGTCGCGGATCTGGGGTGTGGGCCCGGGCGGGTGACGGCGTTTCTGGCGGGCCGGGGGCTGTCGATGTCCGGCCTCGATCTGTCGGAGTCGATGCTCGCGATCGCCCGCCGCGAGAACCCCGGCCTGCGGTTCGAGCAGGGTTCGATGCTGGAGCTGGACCTGCCCGACGGCTCGCTCGACGGGGTCGTGTCCTGGTACTCGACCATCCACACCCCCCTGGACCACCTGCCGGACGTCTTCGCCGAGTTCCACCGCGTCCTGCGGCCCGGCGGGCATCTGCTGCTCGGCTTCCAGGCCGGGGACGAGCCCCGCCGCCGTTACGAGGAGGCCTTCGGACACAAGGTGGCGCTGGACTTCCGGCGGCGCCGGCCGGAGCAGATGATCCCCCTGCTCGAAGCCGCCGGATTCGCCCTGCGCTCCCGGACCGTACGCGAGGCCGACGAGGAACTCGGCGAGCCGGTTCCCCAGGCGTGCCTCGTGGCCAGCAAGCCGCCGGAGCCCACCGTCTAGAGCACGCCCGCGATGTCCCTCGCCGCGATGTACCCGAACGTCATCGCCGGGCCGATGGTCGACCCCGCGCCCGCGTAGCTGCGGCCCATCACCGCCGCGCTCGCGTTGCCGGCGGCGTAGAGGCCCGGGATGACCGAGCCGTCCTCCCGCAGGACCCGGGCCCGGGCGTCCGTCAGCAGGCCGCCCTTGGTGCCGAGGTCGCCGGGGACGATGCGGAAGGCGTGGTACGGGGGCAGCCACAGGGGGGCCAGGCAGGAGTTCGGGAGGACGGACGGGTCCGTGTAGTAGTGGTCGTAGGCGCTGTCGCCGCGGTGGAAGTCGGGGTCCTCACCCCGCCGTGCCTGGGAGTTGAAGCGGTCGACGGTCGTGCGCAGGGCCGCCGCCGGGACGCCGATCGAGGCCGCGAGGGCGTCCAGGCTCCAGGCCTTGTGGGCGGCGCCCGAGTCGTACCAGGCGTCGGGGAGGGGCAGGGCCGGCAGGACGTCCTTGAAGAGGTAGCGGTTGCGGTAGTTCTGGTCGGTGATCAGCCAGGCCGGGATGGCCTCGCGTGCGTCGTACATGGTGTGGACGACGTCGCTGTAGGGGGCGGCCTCGTTGACGAAGCGCCGGCCGGACCCGTCGACCAGGAGACCGCCGGGGAGGGTGCGTTCGGCGAGGCAGAAGTACGGCTGGCCCGGGACCGGGATCGCCGGGCCCCACCAGGCGTCGTCCATCAGGTCGAGGGCGGCCCCGAGCCGCTCCCCCGCCAGGATGCCGTCGCCGGTGTTCTCCTTGGCGCCGACGGTCCAGTCCGTGCCGATGGGCTGGCGCTGGAAGCGTGCGCGCATCGCCGCGTTGTGCTCGAAGCCGCCGGAGCCGACGATCACGCCCCGGCGGGCGCGGACCAGGCCGGGGGTGCCGTCGCGGGTGACGACCGCTCCGGTGACCTTGCCGTTCTCTACGTGCAGGTCGGTCAGGGGCGTGTTCAGCCACACCGGCACCCCGGCCGACCGCAGTCCCGCACGCAGCCCGGCCGCCAGCGACTGGCCCATGGTCAGGGGCTTCTCGCCGCGCAGCGCCGCCGCCGTACCCCGGGCCAGGCACTGGGCCGCCACGGCCGCTCCCTTGGCGTTCACCGCGGCCAGGGTGACCCACTTGTAGTCGGCACTGAAGACGACCATCCCGGCGGGCACGCCCATGTACGGCGGGTTCAGCCGGGCCAGCTCGGGGCCCAGGATCCGGCCGTCCAGCTGGTCGGGCTCGATGGAGCGGCCGTTCGGCAGACCGCCGGGCAGCTCCGGGTAGTAGTCGCTGTAGCCCTCCATCCAGCGGAAGCGCAGGGGGCTGTGGGCCATGACGGAGGAGATCATGGCCGGGCCGTGGGCGAGGAAGGCGCGCTGCCGGTCGGCGGGGATGTCGGGGCCGACGACGGCGGCGAGGTAGGCGGCGGCCTTCGCGGGGGTGTCCGGGACGCCGGCCGCCAGGAGGACCGGATTGTTGGGGATCCAGATCCCGGCGCCGGAGCGGGCGGCCGAGCCGCCGAAGGTCGGGGCCTTCTCCAGGACGACGCAGCTCAGCCCCTGCCCGGCGGCGGTCAGCGCGGCGGTCATCCCGGCCGCGCCGGAGCCGACGACGACGACGTCGTACGTGCCGAGCGGGGGTAAGTCGGCGGCGTGGGCGCCCTGCTGCACTCCGGCGGCGACCGCGAGCCCGGCACCCGCGGCACCGGCCAGTACGCGTCTTCGGGAAGGCGCCCGGGAAGGGGAACCAGCGGGTGGTGCGGAGTTCGTGTCAGTGGTCATGACGGCTCCAGCGCGACAGACGGGGGTGGGGAATGTCGCGCGGGCACCCCGCGAAGTCAAGAGACAGACATGGACGTCAAGAGCCGGACCTGACTACTCGAGGCCGATGGCCGCGCAGTCCGCCTCCAGCTTCGGGGTGCAGATGTCCTTCACGGTGTAGACGCCGTCCGTGATCACGGTCTCCTTGATGTTGTCCTTGGTGAGGGCGACCACGGGCACCAGCATCGCGGGGACGTTCTTCGCCGTGGGGCTGTCGACCGTCTCCCGGGTCAGCGCGGCGAACTCGATCTGACGGCCCTGGACCTTGGCCACCGCGATCTTCGCGGCGTTCGTCGCCTCCAGCAGGAAGGACTTGTACACGGTCATGTACTGCTCCCCCGACACGACCCGCTGCACCGCGTCCAGGTTGGCGTCCTGCCCGGTCACCGGCGGCATCTTGGTGGCGCCCGCCTCCTCCAGTGCCTCGATGACGGCGCCCGCCATGCCGTCGTTGGCCGAGTAGACGGCCGCGATGTTGTTCAGCCCGACGGTCCGGATCGCCTTCTCCATGTTCGCCTTGGCGATGGAGGGCTTCCACTCCTTGGTGTCGTACTGCTCGACGATGTCCACCTGGCCCTGGAGCTCGCTCAGCGCGCCGTCCTTGAACCGGGCCGTGTTCGGGTCGCCGGGGTCGCCGTTCATCATGACGACCTTGTCGTTCTGGGACTTCTCGCCGAGTTCGCCCATGATGGCGCGGGCCTGCACCTGCCCGACGAGTTCGTTGTCGTGGGAGACGTAGGCGTCGATCGGGCCCTCGGCGAGCCGGTCGTAGGCGATGACCGGGATGCCGGCGTCCTTGGCCTTCTTCACGTCCGTGGCGATCGTCTTGGAGTTCAGCGCGTCCACCAGGATGACGTCGACCTTGTCGTCGATCATCTTCTGGAACTGCTCACTCTGTCTGGACACGCTCGCCTCAGCGTTGGCGTACCGCACCTTGCCCTTGTTCTCCGTGAGGGACGCGACCTCGTCCCTGATCAGGGGGTAGTCGAACCTCTCGAAGCGTGCCGTGTCCCGGTCGGGCAGCAGCAGGCCCACGGTGATGTCGTTGCCCTTCTGCACGGCGGTGTCGTCACTCCCGTCGTCGCCGCACGCGGTGAGGGACAGGGCCGATACGGAGACCGCCAGGGCTATGGCGGCAGGGCGCACAGCGGTCCGACGGGTGTTACGCGCTTTCACTGGTGGTGCCTTCCGTGGGGGGAGCATCGCGACGGGATTGCTCGAAAGCCAAGGGGAGACGGCGTGCGGCGTCAAGAAAATCGTGTGAAGACATCGCAAAGGCCGCCTCACACCCGGCCGCCTCAGCGGGCGTACAGCCCCTCGACCTCCTCGGTGAACGCGCGCAGTACCGCCTGGCGGCGGAGCTTCATCGAGGGGGTCAGATGGCCCGCTTCCTCGGTGAAGTCCTCGGGGAGGATGGCGAAGGCGCGGATGGATTCGGGGCGGGAGACCATCTTGTTGGCCTCGTCGACGGCGCGTTGGAGGACGGCGCGCAGATCCTCGTCGTCGACGAGCAGTTTGGCCGGTACGGGGTGTTTGCCGTTCATGTGGCGCCAGTGGGTGATGCCGTCCGGGTCGAGGGTGATCAGGGCCGAGACGAAGGGGCGGCCGTCGCCCAGGACGAGGCACTGGGAGATCAGCGGGTGGGAGCGCAGCCAGTTCTCCAGCGGGGCCGGGGCGACGCTCTTGCCGCCCGCGGTGATCAGCAGTTCCTTCTTGCGGCCGGTGATCGTGAGGTAGCCCTCGTCGTCCAGTTCGCCGAGGTCGCCGGTGGCGAGCCAGCCGTCGGGGGCGGCGGGGACGACGCCGCCGGCCTGGGGGTCCCAGTAGCCGCGCAGCACATGGTCGCCGGCGAGGAGGATCTCGCCGTCGGCGGCGATCCGGACGCGGGTGCCGGGCAGCGGCCAGCCGACCGTGCCCAGGCGGGGCTTGAGGGGCGGGGTGACGGTCGAGGCGCCGGTGGTCTCGGTCAGGCCGTAGCCCTCGAAGATCTCGATGCCGGCTCCGGCGTAGAACGCGGCGAGGCGGCGGCCGAGCGGTGAGCCACCGCAGATCGCGTAGCGGACCCGGCCGCCCATGGCGTTGCGGATGCGGCGGAAGACCAGGGGGTCGTAGAAGACCCGGGCGGTCTTCAGGGCTCGGGAGGGGCCAGGGCCGGTGCCCGTCTGCCGGTCCTCCACCGCCTCGCCGTAGCGCTGCGCCACCGACACCGCGCGGTCGAAGGAGGTCACCCGGCCGGCCGCCTCGGCCTTGGCGCGGGCCGAGTTGAAGACCTTCTCCAGCATGTACGGGATGGCCAGCAGACAGGTCGGCCGGAAGCTCGCCAGGTCCGGCAGCAGGTGGTCCGCCTTGATGCTCGGCGCGTGGCCCAGCCGTACCCGGGCGCGGATGCAGGCGATCGCGACCATGCGCCCGAAGACGTGGGACATCGGCAGGAACAGCAGGACCGAGGCCTCCTCGCTGGTCTTCGTCTTGAAGACGGGGTAGAGGAGCTCGATGGCGTTGTCGACCTCGGCGAAGAAGTTGCCGTGGGTGAGGGCGCAGCCCTTGGGGCGGCCGGTGGTGCCCGAGGTGTAGACGAGGGTGGCGAGCGTGTCGGGGCCCAGCATGCCGCGCCGCACCTCCACCTCCTGGTCGGAGAGGTGCGCCCCGGCTTCCGCGAGCCGGTCCACGTGGCCCTTCTCGACGATCCACAGGTGCTGGAGGTCCGGCAGGCGTTCGCGCTCCGGACCGAGGGCGGCGGCCTGTCCGGCGGTCTCGGTGAGCAGGGCGACCGCGCCCGAGTCCTGGAGGATCCAGCGGGCCTGGAAGACGGAGGAGGTGGGGTAGACGGGGACGGTGACCAGCCCGGCCGACCAGGCCGCGAAGTCCAGGACCGTCCACTCGTAGATCGTGCGGGCCATCACCGCGACCCGGTCGCCCGGCATCAGGCCCTCGGCGATCAGCCCCTTCGCCACGGCGAGCACCTGGGCGGCGAACTCGGCGGCCGTGACGTCGCTCCAGCGCCCCTCGGCGTCCCTGCGGCTGAGCGCCACGGCATCCGGCTCCGCCCTCGCGTTGTCGAACGGCAGGTCGGCGAGCGACCCGTGCGTCCACGGCGGCGCCAGCGGCGGTACGGCTGCCTCCCGCACCACCCCGTCCAGCCGCCGTGTCTCGGGTTCGACCAGGACCGGCCGTCCGTACACGTCGTCGCCGTAGGCGGAGGAGGGATACGCAGTGGACACGGGCGGCTCCTGGGGCGTGCAGCGGTGAACTGCTTGCTGCATGGACGTACGTGCCTCGCACGCCGAGGCGCTCAACCGGCTGAACCCGCAGAAAGGGGTTACTGCCGGTAGGAACGGGATCGTACGGCCCTCACGTGGCGGGTTTGTGCGGGTTCGGGGATGGTCCGGAGCCGGGCCTGTGCAATCTCGGGGATTACGTGAGGGACCTTCAGTTTTGGTACGTCCCCTGCCTTCACGCCCGCTCCAGAATCGCCGTCACCCCCTGCCCGCCCGCCGCGCACACCGAGATCAGTCCGCGTGCGGGCGCGTCCCGTTCGGCGAGGAGCTTGGCCAGCGTGGCCACGATCCGGGCGCCGGTGGCGGCGAAGGGGTGCCCGGTGGCGAGGGACGAGCCGGCGACGTTCAGCCGGTCGCGGTCGACGGTGCCGAGACCCCGCTTCTCCCAGGCGGCGAGGGTCGCCAGCACCTGGGAGGCGAACGCCTCGTGGATCTCGATCAGTTCGAAATCGGCCAGATCCAGCCCGGCCCGCTCCAGCATGCGTGGGACCGCGTACGCCGGTGCCATGAGCAGGCCGTCCTCGCCGCCCGCCACATCGCCGTCCACGAAGTCCACGGCGGCCGTCTCGTACGCGGTCAGATACGCCAGCGGTGTCAGCCCGCGCTCCCGGGCCCACTCCTCGCTCGCCAGCAGGACGGTCGCCGCGCCGTCCGTCAGCGGGGTCGAGTTCCCCGCCGTCATGGTCGGGTCGGGGTGGTCCAGGCCGAACACCGGCTTCAGGGCGGCCAGTTTCTCCACGGTCGAGCCGGGGCGCAGGTTCTGGTCGCGGGCGAGGCCCCGGAAGGGGATCACCAGGTCCTGGAAGAAGCCGCGTTCGTACGCCGCCGCCAGCCTTTGATGGCTCGCCGCGGCCAGTTCGTCCTGTGCCGCGCGGCCGATGCCCCAGGCCCGGGCGGTGACGGCGGCGTGTTCGCCCATGGACAGGCCGGTGCGGGGCTCGGCGTTGCGCGGGATGTCGGGGACGAGATGGGAGGGGCGCACCTTCGCCAGGGCCTTGAGGCGGGCGCCCGCCGTTTTCGCCCGCCGGGCCTCCAGCAGGATGCGGCGCAGGCGGTCGTTGACGCCGAGGGGCGCGTCGCTGGCCGTGTCGGCGCCGCCCGCGACCGCCGACTCCGTCTGGCCGAGGGCGATCTTGTTGGCGGCGGCGATGACGGCCTGGAGTCCGGTGCCGCAGGCCTGCTGGATGTCGTAGGCCGGGGTGCGCGGGTGCAGTGCCGAGCCGAGGACGGTCTCGCGGGCGAGGTTGAAGTCGCGGCTGTGCTTGAGGACGGCTCCGGCGACGAACTCGCCCACCGCGCCGGGTTCCTGGAGGCCGTACCGCTCGACGAGGCCGTCGAGGGCGGCGGTGAGCATCTGCTGGTTCGAGGCGGTGGCGTAGGGGCCGTCCGAGCGGGCGAACGGGATGCGCGCTCCGCCGACGATCGCCACGCGCCGTACCGACGGCGACAGTTGCTGGGGGCTCATCTCGACCTGCTCCTCGCCCGTGACGTAGCATTACCTCCGGTAACCTTACTCCAGAGTAAGGAAGAGCGAGTATCCTCCGGCAGCTGGGAGTTGGAATGGCCGACCGCTATCTGCGCTTCACCGGTACCGCGCCCGGCCGTCTCCTCACCCGCCGCCTCGGCCTGCCCCAGCCCGCGGCGCTGACCCGCTGGTCCGCCGAGCGCCCGGCCCTGGACGGCGGCCTGCGTCACCTCACCGCCGGCCGGTCCGGTCTCGACCTCGCGCCGGTCCTCGCCCGTACGGGCATCGCCCCGGCCGGCTCCGACCGGGCGGCCGCCGTCGTCCTGGACGCGAGCGGGGTGCGGGACGTCGAGGGGCTGGCCGAGGTGCACGCGGCGCTGCATCCTGTCGTACGGTCGGTCACCCCGAGCGGGCGCGTGGTCCTGCTCGGCGCGCCGCTCGACCCCGCCGACCATCACCAGGCCGCCGCCCAGCAGGCCCTGGAGGGCTTCACACGCTCCCTCGGCAAGGAGATCGGCCGGGGCAGGACGGTGAACCTGGTCCGGCTCACGGACGCGTCCGCCGCGGAGTCCACGCTCCGTTTCCTGCTGTCGCCCAAGTCGGCGTATGTCAGCGGGCAGGTGATCGAGGTGGGGGCCGGCGAGGAGCCTGAGGTCCCTGTCGACCGGGACCGCCCCCTGACCGGCCGGACCGCCCTGGTCACCGGTGCCGCGCGCGGGATCGGTGAGGCGGTCGCCGAGACGCTCGCCCGGGACGGCGCCCGGGTCGTCGTCCTCGATGTGCCCGGGGCCGAACAGGACGCCCGGCGCGTCGCCGACCGGCTCGGCGGCAGTGCCCTGCTCCTCGACATCACGGCCGCCGACGCGGGCGCGCGGATCGCCGAGGCGCTGCCTGACGGCCTCGACCTGCTGATCCACAACGCGGGCATCACCCGTGACCGGCGGCTGGTGAACATGCCGGCCGAGCGCTGGATCCCGGTGCTGGAGGTGAACCTGGCGAGCGTGCTGCGCACGACGGACGCGCTGCTGAAGGCCGGGGCGCTGCGGCCGGGCGGCCGGATCGTGGCGACCGCCTCGATCGCGGGCCTCGCCGGCAACGCGGGACAGACCAACTACGGGGCGAGCAAGGCAGGCATCGTCGGCCTGGTCCGCTCCCTCGCGCCGCGCGCGCTCGCGGAGCACGGGGTGACGGTCAACGCGGTCGCGCCGGGTTTCATCGAGACGAAGATGACGGCCGCCGTCCCGCTGTTCATCCGTGAGGCGGGCCGCCGCATGAACTCCCTCGCCCAGGGCGGTCTTCCGGTCGATGTCGCCGAGACCACGGCCTGGCTCGCGCATCCGGGCTCGGGCGCGGTCAACGGCCAGGTCGTGCGCGTCTGCGGCCAGAGCCTGCTGGGGGCGTGATGACCGAAGCCCCCGCTCTCGTCCTCACCGGGCCACCTTCCCTGGCCCCGCTCCTGGCCCGCGGCGCCCTGCTCTCCCCCTTCAAACGGCCCGCCCCCGACGCGGAGTTCCCCCGCACCCGGCTCGTCCTGCCCGGCCTGCGGGTCGACCTCGCCCGGCTGGCGGCGTACGAGCGGGTCTGCGGGTTCCCGACCGGGGAGGACGCGCTGCCGCTGATGTATCCGCATGTGCTCGGATTCCCCTTGGCCATGCGGCTGATGAGCGGCCGGGACTTCCCGCTGCCGCTGCTGGGCCTGGTCCACACGTCGGTCAACGTCACCCGGCACCGGGGGATGCCGGCCACCGGCGCGTACGAACTCGCCGTGCGGGTCGACGGACTGGCACCGCACCGGCGCGGCACGGAGGCCACGGTCGTCACCGAGGTGCGCGAAGGCGGGGACGTCGTCTGGGAGTCGAGCAGCACCTACCTCGCCCGGCACCGCACGCGACGGCCCGCCGAGGCTCCCGGGCCTACGGAGGAGGTCCGCAAGCCCCTGCCCGCCGTCACCGAGTGGCGGCTCGCCGAGGACATCGGGCGCCGCTACGCCGCCGCCTCCGGGGACCGCAACCCGATCCACCTCCACCCCCTCACCGCCCGCCTCTTCGGCTTCCCCCGCGCCCTCGCCCACGGCATGTGGACCGTCGCCCGCTGCCTCGCCGCCCACGGCACACCGGACACCTGCCAGGTGCGCGCGGCGTTCAAGGCACCGGTCCTGCTGCCGGGGACGGTGACGTACGCGGCGGAGAACGGCCGCTTCGAACTGCGGGACGGGGACGAGCGGGTGCATGTGGCGGGGGATGTCTACCCGGCCTGAGTGCCCTTCTGCTCCTCCTCCGGAGGTGCCCAGGGCTGCCCCGCCATGAGGTCGCCCAGGCCCGCCCACGCGAAGTTCATCATCGTGGCCGCGGCCTGGCGGGCCGTGACGCCCGGGGTGGCGTTGGCCCAGGCGGCGAGGGACTCGGCGGCGCCGACCAAGGCCTCGGCGAGGCCGGCGACCTCGCGTTCCGGGAGGTCGGGGTCGTGGTGGGCCTCACGGGCACCGGTGAGGATGAGCTGCGTCACGAACGCGACGATCTCCTCGCGCATCGCGGTGACCTCGGCGGCGAACGGCTCGCCGTGCGTGCGGGCCTGGAGGTGCAGGACCGACCAGGCGTCGGGGTTGCGCGCGGTGTGCGCGAAGAACGCCCCGAGCCCTTCCCAGAGTTGCCGGTCGGAGGGCAGATCGGGCCGGACCCCGGCCCGCACCGCCTCGACGAGTGCCTTGGCCTCGCGGCGGATGCAGGCGGTGAAGAGGTCTTCCTTGGATTTCAGGTACAGATAGACCAACGGCTTGGACACGCCCGCGAGTTCGGCTATCTCGTCCATCGACGCGGCCATGTAGCCGCGTTGGCCGAAGATCCGCACGGCGGCGTCCAGCATCTGCTGTTCGCGGACCGCACGCGGCATCCGCTTGGTCTTCACGGCACCCATACGGCTTAGCGTACGGTCCCCCCGGCCTGCCCTCGGTCGTGAACCGAAGCGGACCGGCCAGGGGGGACGTCAGTCCGTCACACCGCGGCGGGCACCTGCTCGCGCTCCGCGTCCCGCGGCTCGTCCCACGGGTCGTCCAGGGAGGAGCCGTCCGCCGTGGCGTAGGCCTCGCGGTCGAGCAGGTTCTCCCGGGCGGAGACCAGGACCGGGATGAGGGCCTGGCCGGCGACGTTGGTCGCGGTGCGGATCATGTCGAGGATCGGGTCGATCGCGAGGAGCAGACCGACACCCTCCATCGGCAGGCCGAGGGTGGAGAGGGTCAGGGTCAGCATGACCGTCGCGCCGGTCAGTCCGGCCGTGGCGGCGGAGCCGACCACCGAGACGAACGCGATCAGCAGGTAGTCGCCGACACCCAGCTGGATGTCGAAGATCTGGGCGACGAAGATCGCGGCGATCGCGGGGTAGATCGCGGCGCAGCCGTCCATCTTGGTCGTGGCGCCGAACGGCACCGCGAACGACGCGTACTCCTTCGGCACGCCGAGCCGCTCGGTGACCTTCTGCGTCAGCGGCATGGTGCCCACGGAGGAGCGGGAGACGAAGGCCAGCTGGATCGCGGGCCAGGCGCCCTTGAAGAACTGGATCGGGTTGGCCTTGGCGACGGTCGCGAGCAGCGCCGGGTAGACGCCGAACAGCACGATCGCGCAGCCGACGTAGATGTCGACGGTGAACGTCGCGTACTTGCCGATCAGGTCCCAGCCGTACGTGGCGATGGCGTGGCCGATGAGGCCGACCGTGCCGATCGGGGCGAGCCGGATGACCCACCACAGCGCCTTCTGGAGCAGTTCCAGGACGGACTCGCTCAGATTGAGGATCGGCTGGGCCTTCTCGCCGAGCTGGAGCGCGGCGATACCGGCGACGGCGGCCATGAAGACGATCTGCAGGACGTTCAGCTCGGTGAACGGCGTGATCACGTCGGTCGGCACGATGCCGGTCAGGAAGTCGATCCACGAGCCGGTCTCGTCGGGCTTCGCGCCGTCCTTGGGCGTGAGGCCGGTACCGGCGCCCGGGTTGGTGACCAGGCCGATGACCAGGCCGATGCTCACCGCGATCAGCGAGGTGACCATGAACCACAGAAGGGTGCGCGAGGCCAGGCGGGCCGCGTTGTTGACCTTCCGCAGGTTGGTGATCGAGACGAGGATCGCGAAGAAGACGAGCGGCGCGACGGCGAGCTTCAGCAGGCCGATGAACGTGTCGCCGACCTTCTCCAGGGTCGTGGTCAGCCAGGACAGGTCCTGGTCGCGGGCGAGCCAGCCGAGCAGCACGCCCAGGACGAGGCCGACGATGATCTGAGCCCAGAAGGGCACCTTGAAGGATTTCGTGTATGAGGACACGGACTGACTCCGTTGGGGGGACGCGTTGGGGGGAGCTGACGTGGGAGACGACGGGGGTTGGCGTTACGTCAGAGACGACAGTTAGCGGACGCGCACCGACAGAGATCCACGTGCAGTCGCGCGACAAGTGCGAGCCTCCGGGGCATGACGCTCCGGGGCTGAAGAGGCACGACTGCTGAGTTCATAACAGCGACACCTTAACACCTGAACTTTGAGGACCCCAAAGCCTCGCTTTGACAGGCAGAAACGCGCAGGCACCCATACAAGGCAAAGCGCCCCGTTTCCGAGCATGTACGGAAACGGGGCGCTGCGCGCGAGTGTGAGGAAGCTTACGAGGCCTGGCCCTGCGCCCGGCTCGTGTCGTCGGCCGAGTCCTCCTGGCTGCGACTGGCCTCCATGTTGGCCTTCATACGGTCGACCCGGTGCACGATCTGCACGGAGGCGCGGTCCCGCTCCTTGCGCAGCACGACGAAGCTGATCGGCGCGGAGAGCAGCAGGGCGAGCGTCACGATCCACAGGCCGTTGCTGTCGCCGAGGCCGCGCGGGGCGAGGCCGGAGTAGACGAGGCCCCAGACGACCACGAGGCAGCCCACGAAGATTCCGAGGCGCATCAGTGTGTAGCGGAGCATCTCAATCCACTCTTCCGATTCCAAAAAGGGCCAGGTTCAGTGAAGCACGCCGGGCGGCCGATCTTTCAGGGGGGGTGTGAGCTGCTGTCGGGTGACAGCGCTTGAGTGAGTCCTTGGTGCGCACGAGTGAGGGTTCGGCTGCTTACGAGGGGTCTCGCGTCGGGAACGGGAGTTCTTGCTTCGAATAAGTGACCCTTCCCGGTGGTGGTCGTTGGGTGTGACGGCGGGATGTCTTCGGGCCTGGGAGGGGAAGATGGTGGCGGTGGGTGGACTGCGGGACGTGGCCGCCCCGTTCGTCGCGCTCGGCCCGTCCGGTGTGGCGGTGCGTGACCGCCTCAAGCACCTCACGGCCGAGGACGAGAAGGTGCTCAGGCTGGTGGGCGCTCACCTGGGATCGCTCGCGTCAAAGGACCTCAAGGCCCGCTGCGCCGACGGGCTTGGACACTCCGCCGACACCTGGGCGGCGCGCAAGCGGGAGCTGACAGCCCTGTCGTCCTCACGGTGGGCCGGGTCGATCACGAAGGCCACCCATGACCAGTGGGCGCTGACCCGGCGCGGGCAGGCAGCGCATGTGCAGTTACTCGAGACCGGTATCGCCACGATCAGGCACCGCCTGTCGCTCCCGGTCGGAGAGAAGGGCACCAAACACGCTCCGGGCGGCTACCGCTGCGCCCGCGAATGGTTCAGCAAGACGCGGCGCCTGCATGTCCTCGAAGACCGGCTGAACACGGTCCGCGCCGACCGTGACAACGGCGTCGTACACGTGGCGCGGGGCGGCAAGCGCCTGCTCGCCACCCGCCACCACCTCGACGCGGCGCGCCTCACCGAGGCCCAGTGGCGCCACCGCTGGGAGGCCGGGCGCTGGTTTCTCGCCGCTGACAGGGAGTCCGGCAAGAGGTTCGGGAACGAGACGATCCGCATCACGCCCGACGGCGAGGTGTCGATCAGGCTCCCGGCGCCGCTCGCCTCTCTGGCCAACGCCCGGCACGGCCGGTACGTACTCGCCGCGCAGGTGCGCTTCCCTCACCGGGGACAGGAGTGGGCCGACCGTGTCGAGGCCAACCGGGCGGTGGCCTACCGCATCCACCACGACGTGCAGCGCGGGCGCTGGTACGTGACGGCCTCCTGGCAGATCCCACCCTCCCAGACCGTGCCGATCGAAGCCGCCCTCGCCCACGGCGTGATCGGTGTCGACACCAACGCCGACCACCTGGCCGCATGGCGCCTCGATACCCACGGCAACCCGGTCGGCCGGCCCCGCCGCTTCGGCTACGACCTGTCCGGTAGCACCAACCATCGTGACGCCCAGGTGCGGCACGCCCTGTCGGGGCTGCTGAACTGGGCGAAGTCCTGCGGTGTCACAGCCATCGCGGTCGAGGATCTCGACTTCCAGGCTGAGAAGACCAGAGAGAAGCACGGCCGCCGACGCCGTTTCCGGCAGCTCGTCTCGGGCATGCCCACCGGCAAACTGCGTGTCCGGCTGACCTCGATGGCCGACCAGACCGGCATCAGCATCATCGCCGTCGACCCGGCCTACACCTCGAAGTGGGGCGCCCAGCACTGGCAGAAACCACTGTCCACCCCCTCCCGTAAGACCAGCCGACACGATGCCGCGAGCATCGCGATCGGAAGGCGCGCCCAAGGGCATCCGATCCGGCGACGGACGACACCGCCCCGTGCACACCAGAGCGATGTGCACGGGCATCGGACCGTCCAGGCCCGACCGGACACCCTCGGGCGTGAGGGACCCCGCCCCCGCATTCCCGGACCACGGACACGATCCGTGCCGCCGGACGCGGCGAGTACGCGGGCGACCAGGACATCCACAACCGTTCGGGATGTCCGCAGCGACCAGGAATGGGTACAACACTCACTCCTGCTCACTGACTAGGAACGGTCAGTTCAGCGGCAGGAGCATGATCACGTCGTCCCGGTCGTCGCCCGGCGCCACCCGGATGGCGCCCGGGATCCGGCCGACCTCCTTGTAGCCGCAGGACTCGTAGAACCGCTCAAGACCGAGCCCGCCCCGGCAGGTCAGCCGTATCGCCTCGATGCCCTCGATACCCCGGGCCCCGTCCGCCGCCGCGCCCAGCAGGTCACGGCCGTACCCCTTCCCCTGGTGGCGCGGATGCACCATCACCGTGTACAGCCACAACCAGTGCGTCATCAGGTGGTGCGTGTTGAGGGTCAGGAACGCGGTCGCCGCGACCCGCCCCTCCTCGTCGTGCCCGACGAGCAGCCTGACCTTGCCCTCCGCCATCGACGCGAAGTGCTTCAGCAGCGAGGGCCGGATGTCCTCCCGCGTCACGGGCGGCACGAACCCGACGGCTCCCCCGGCGTTGGAGACGTCGGCCCACAGATCGAGAATGCCGTCACGCAGCTCGGGCGTGACGGCGGGGTCGAGCGTGAAGGTAAGGGGCATGCGGGGATTGTAGCTATTACGCCAACGCGCCCGCACGCCCCGAAACGAGTCAGACCCGCATCGGCTGAGGCGACTCCCGGCGCTCCGGGTCGGCCCCCTCGTACTCACGGATGATCTCGTACCGCGTGTTGCGCTCCACGGGACGGAAACCGGCGTCCCGGATCAGGTCGAGCAGGTCCTCACGCGTCAGCTTGTTCGGCGTGCCGAAGTTGTCCGCGTCATGCGTGATCTTGTACTCGACGACGGACCCGTCCATGTCGTCGGCACCGTGCTGCAACGCCAACTGCGCGGTCTGCACCCCGTGCATCACCCAGAAGACCTTGACGTGCGGCACGTTGTCGAACAGCAGCCGCGACACGGCGAAGGTCTTCAGCGCCTCGGCCCCCGTCGCCATCTGCGTCCGCGCCTGAAGACGGTTGCGGACCTTCCCGTCCTTCAGGTCGACGAAGTCGTGCTGGTAGCGCAGCGGGATGAAGACCTGGAAGCCGCCGGTCTCGTCCTGCAGCTCACGCAGCCGCAGCACATGATCCACACGATGCCGGGGTTCCTCGATGTGGCCGTAGAGCATGGTGGCCGGGGTCTTCAGACCCTTCTCGTGGGCGAGCCGGTGGATGCGCGACCAGTCCTCCCAGTGGGTGCGGTGGTCGACGATGTGCTGCCGGACCTCCCAGTCGAAGATCTCGGCGCCGCCGCCGGTCAGCGACTCCAGACCGGCGTCGATCAGCTCGTCCAGGATCTCGGAGGCGCTCATCCCCGAGATGGTCTCGAAGTGGTGGATCTCGGTGGCCGTGAAGGCCTTCAGCGAGACGTGCGGCAGGGCCGCCTTCAGCTCCCGCAGCGAGCGCGGGTAGTAGCGCCACGGCAGGTTCGGGTGCAGGCCGTTGACGATGTGCAGCTCGGTGAGGTTCTCCGACTCCATCGCCTTGGCGAGCTTGACGGCCTCCTCGATGCGCATCGTGTACGCGTCCTTCTCCCCCGGCTTGCGCTGGAAGGAGCAGTACGCGCAGGAGGCCGTGCACACGTTGGTCATGTTGAGGTGACGGTTGACGTTGAAGTGCACGACGTCGCCGTTCTTGCGGGTGCGCACCTCGTGCGCGAGGCCGCCGAGCCAGGCCAGGTCGTCCGACTCGTACAGCGCGATGCCGTCCTCACGGGTCAGCCGGACGCCCGCCCTGACCTTCTCCTCCAGCTCGCGCTTGAGCCCGAGATCCATGCCCACACCTTTCTACGAAGACGACCCAACCGTACGACTACTCCCCTACTCCTCTTCGGGCAGCTCCCCGACCCTGTTCTCCCACTTGGTGGAGAGCACGATGGTCGTACGCGTCCGGGAGACGCCCTCGATGCCGCTGAGCCGGCGGATCATCTTCTCCAGACCGTCGACGTCGGCCGCCCGCACCTTGAGCATGTACGAGTCGTCGCCCGCGATGAACCAGCAGTCCTCGATCTCGGAGAGGTCCTTCAGCCGCTGCGCCACGTCCTCGTGGTCGGTGGCGTCGGAGAGCGAGATGCCGATGAGGGCGGTGACGCCGAGGCCGAGCGAGGCGGCGTCGACGGTGGCCCGGTAGCCGGTGATGACACCGGCCGCCTCCAGCCGGTTGATGCGGTCGGTGACACTGGGTCCCGACAGTCCGACGAGGCGTCCCAGCTCCGCGTAGGAGGCCCGGCCGTTCTCCCTCAGGGACTGGATGAGCTGCCTGTCCACCGCGTCCATTGCGATCGAAGCCTTCCGCTGAAGTTGTCTGTGGTCCGATGAGGTTTCGGGGTCGTGCGGTTTCGGGGTCGTGCTCACTGGGAGTCGGCGCGGTGTGATCCGCCGCCGAGCTCACCTTGCCAACGGCGGTAGAGCCGGTGCGGCACGCCCGCCGCGTCGAGGACGCGTCCGGCGACGAAGTCCACCAGGTCCTGGATGTGCGTCGCGCCCGCGTAGAAGGCGGGTGAGGCCGGTACGACGCTCGCGCCCGCGTCGTCGAGGGTGACCAGGTGCCGCAGGGTCTGGCCGTTCAGCGGGGTCTCGCGTACGGCCACGACCAGGGGGCGGCCCTCCTTCAGGGTCACGCTCGCCGCCCGCTGCAGCAGGTCCTTCGACAGCCCGAGCGCGACCCCGGCCACGCTCGCCGTCGAGGCGGGCACGATGAGCATGCCCTTGGTGGGGTACGACCCCGAGGAGGGCCCGGCGGCCAGGTCGCCGGCGCTCCAGTGCCGTACGGCGTCGAGGTCGACGGCGAAGGTGTCGGGCTTGCCGTCGGCACCCCGGGACAGCCATTCCCGCAGGTCGTCCTGCCAGTGGGCGTCCCTGAAGGAGATCCCGGTCTCATCCAGCAGGGTGAGCCGCGAGGCCCGCGACACCACGAGATCGACACTCTCACCGGCCGCGAGGAGAGCCCGCAGCACGGCAGCGGCATACGGAGTGCCGGAGGCCCCGGACACCCCTACGATCCAAGGCGTACGCGGCGTCTCGCCTGGCTTGACTGGGTTCACAACACCGAGCCTATCGGGCGTCACAGGGTGGGAACCGGTGCAGGGGTGTGGGCCGTTGCATGAAGGAGATGAGCGAGCACTGGGGGTCGCCATGTCGGGTGTGGACGCCGGGCGGTCTCGCGGCGATCGGGTGATGGCCGCGGGCAAGCTGATGCTGGTCTGGGTGGCGCTGCTGTGGGTGCTGGAAGTGGTGGATGTGGCGACGGGCCACGCGCTGGACGGCTTCGGCGTCACCCCGCGCGAGCCGTCCGAGTTGATCGACGTCGTCCCCTCGGCGTTCATCCACTTCGGCTTCGCCCATCTGGCGGCCAACACGATCCCGCTGCTGGTCCTGGGCTTCCTCGCCGCGCTCAGCGGGCTACGCCGTTTCCTGCTGGTCTGCGCCCTGATCATCCTGGTCGACGGCCTGGGCGTCTGGCTCATATCCCCGCCGGACACCAACACCGCGGGAGCCTCCGGCCTGATCTTCGGCCTCTTCGGCTTCCTCCTGGTCACGGGCTTCCTGGAGCGCCGCCCCCTGGGCATCCTGACCGGCATCCTGATCGCCGCGATCTGGGGCGGCTCCATCCTGACCGGCCTCGCCCCGACCCAGTCGGGCGTGAGCTGGCAGGGTCACCTGCTCGGGCTGCTGGCGGGCGTGGCGGCGGCGTTCGCGTTCCGCCGCCGCCCTGCCGCACCGCCCGAGCTCATACGGTGAGGCCGCGCACCAGCAGATCCAGCAGCGCGCACACGAACAGGGCAATGCCGATGAAGCCGTTGACGCTGAAGAACGCCCTGTTCACGCGGGAGAGGTCGTGCGGGCGGACGATCGAGTGTTCGTACAGGAACGCGCCGGCGACGATCAGCAGGCCCAGCCAGAAGAAGGCGCCGGCGTCGGTGGCGAGGGCGTACCAGACGAAGAGGGCCGTCGTCAGGGCGTGGCAGACCCGTGCGCCCCAGACCGCCGCCGGGATGCCGAAGCGGGCCGGGACGGACATGACGCCGATCTCGCGGTCGGTCTCGACGTCCTGGCAGGCGTAGATCAGGTCGAAGCCGCCGATCCAGATGCCGACGGCGAGGCCGAGGATGACCGCGTCCCAGGACCAGGTGCCGGTGATGGCGAGCCAGCCGCCGACCGGGCCCATGGCCTGGGCGAGGCCGAGGATGGCCTGGGGGAAGTTCGTGAACCGCTTGCCATAGGGGTAGACCACCATCGGGATCACCGCGATGGGGGCCAGGGCCAGGCACAGAGGGTTGAGCAGGGCCGCCGCGCCGAGGAAGACGACCAGGGCGATGAGCGCCCCGGTCCAGGCGTGGCGTACCGACATCGCGCCGGTCACCAGTTCCCGCTTCGCCGTCCGCGGGTTACGGGCGTCGATCTCCCGGTCGATGATCCGGTTGACCGCCATGGCGAAGGTACGCAGCCCCACCATGCAGACGGTGACCAGCAGCAGCCGGCCCCAGTGGATGTTCCGGTCCACCTGGAACATCGCGGAGAGCGCGGCGATGTAGGCGAAGGGCAGCGCGAAGACCGAGTGCTCGATCATCACCAGGCGCAGGAACGCCTTCGTACGGCCCGGCTGCGGGATCGCGGCGGATGCGGAGCTCACAGGCCGTACTCCTTCCAGCGACGGTCGACCTTCGCCGCCGTCTCCGGGTCGGACTCCACCATGTCGGGCCAGCCGCCGTCGCGGGTGTAGCCCTCCTCGGGCCACTTCTTCGTCGCGTCGATACCTGCCTTGCCGCCCCAGAACTGCTGGTAGGAGGCGTGGTCGAGGTGGTCGACGGGCCCTTCGACGATGCTCAGATCCCGGGCGTAGTCCGTGTTGCCGAGGGCCCGCCAGGCGACCTCGTGCAGATCGTGGACGTCGCAGTCGGAGTCGACGACCACGATCAGCTTGGTCAGCGACATCATGTGCGCGCCCCAGATCGCGTGCATGACCTTCTGCGCGTGCTTCGGGTACTTCTTGTCGATCGAGACGATCGCGCAGTTGTGGAAGCCGCCCGCCTCCGGCAGGTGGTAGTCCACGATGTCCGGGATGATGATCTTCAGCAGCGGCAGGAAGAAGCGTTCCGTCGCACGGCCCAGCGGCCCGTCCTCCGTCGGAGGGCGACCCACCACGATCGACTGGAGCAGCGGCCGCTTCCGCATCGTCACGCAGTCGATCTTCAGCGCGGGGAAGGGCTCCTGCGGCGTGTAGAAGCCGGTGTGGTCTCCGAAGGGGCCCTCGGGCAGCATCTCGCCCGGCTCGAGCCAGCCCTCGATGACGACCTCCGCCTGCGCCGGCACCTGCAGCGGCACGGTCTTGCAGTCGACCATCTCGATCCGCTTGCCCGCGAGGAACCCGGCGAACAGGTACTCGTCGATGTCCCCGGGCAGCGGGGCCGTGGACGCGTACGTCACGGCGGGCGGACACCCGAAGGCGATCGCGACGGGCAGCCGCTCACCCCTCCTCGCCGCCACCTGGTAGTGGTTGCGGCTGTCCTTGTGGATCTGCCAGTGCATGCCGATGGTGCGCTTGTCGTGGCGCTGCAGGCGATACAGCCCGAGATTGCGGACACCGCTCTCCGGGTCCTTGGTGTGGGTGAGCCCCAGGTTGAAGAAGGAGCCGCCGTCCTTCGGCCAGGTGAACAGCGCCGGGAGCTGGTCGAGGTCGACATCGTCCCCGGTCAGGACGACTTCCTGCACCGGTCCGTCCTTGACCTTCTTCGGCGGGACGTGGGTCATCGAGCCGAGCTTCCCGAAGGCCTCGCGCACGCCGACGAACCCGTGCGGCAGCTCGGGCTTCAGCAGCCCGCCGATCCGCTCGGAGATCTCGCCGTACGACTTCAGCTCCAGCGCCTTCAGCAGCCGCCGGTCCGTGCCGAACACGTTCATCGCGAGCGGCATGCCCGACCCGCGCACGTTCTCGAAGAGCAGCGCGGGGCCGCCGGCCTTCTGCACCCGGTCGACGATCTCCCCGATCTCCAGATACGGGTCCACCTCGGCCTTGATGCGCTTGAGGTCGCCCTCGCGCTCCAGCGCCCTGAGCAGGGAGCGAAGATCGTCGTAAGCCATGCGGTCCAGTATCCCCGAGCGGCTACCCTGGCCCTGAACCGCCCACCCGCTTTCGCTGAGAGGCCGCATGCTCCGGGTACTTATGTTCCTCGTGCCGCTGGCGCTGAGCGTGTACGCGTTCATCGACTGCATCAGCACGAAGGACGACGACATCCGTCACATGCCCAAGCCGCTTTGGGCCCTCCTCGTGCTGGTCTTCCCGCTCGTCGGTTCGATCTCCTGGCTGATCGCCGGCAAGAAGCGCCGCCCGGCCGCGGAGGGCTGGTCCGGCGCCCGGGGCGGCCGCTCCCGGCAGTGGGTCGCGCCGGACGACAACCCCGACTTCCTGAAGTCCCTCGACGAGGACAAGAACCAGGACAGGGGCGTCGACCCGGACGACCCCAAGCGCGACGAGCCCTGAAGCGGCCGCCGACGTTCCCGTCGAGGCTGCGGGGCTTGTGTGAAACGGCTTGATCTCCGGAAACGCATGGTCGTCAATGGTGTTCACACGGTGACGGCAGTCACCGCGTGCTCACCGGCCTTCAGAAGGACTCCATGGAGACACAGCAGCCACCGGGGCAGTGGGACGTCCCGCCCCCGCCCGCCACTCCGCCCCGGACCATGACTGACGTCGAACTACGCGTCAGCAAGCGCCTGTTATGGGTCGGCGGAGCGGCCTACCCCCTCCAGAACATCGCCCGGGTGTACACGTTCACCCTCCATCCGAAGCGCAAGGAGGCGGTCGTCCGCTTCCTGGCCCGCACCGCGATCACCCTGGCCGTGGCGCTCGGCCTCACGATCATCGGCAGCGTGACGTTCCTCGCCAGCGAGTCCACCGGCAGCGGACTTCTCACGTTCGTCTGGCTCGGTTCGGGCGGAGCGCTGCTCTACTTCGTCGTGGACATGCTCTCCGTCCTCACGGCGCAGTCGCACTACGTCCTCGCCGTCGAGACGGCCGGCCCGTCCACCGCGATGGTGACCAGCCGGGACCCGCAGCACCTCGACCGGCTCGTGGGCTACGTCGCCGGCGCGCTGGAGAACCCCGACACCGAGTTCCAGGTGACGGTCGAGCGGCTCACGATCAGCTCGCCCACGAACTACTACTTCGGCGACAACGTCAACATGTACGGCGGCAACGGGAACGTGGGGATCGCGGCATGAGCGGCAACAACTACTACTACGGCGACAACGTCAGCATGCACGGCGGCAGCGGCAACACGGGCATCGTGAAGAACGGGGCCACCGGCGACGTGGACCCCGCCCTGCGGCTGGCCCTCGCCGAACTCCTCCAGGGGGTACGGGAGCTGCGTGAACAGCTCCCGCAGCCCAGCGCACAGCTCATCGACGAGTCCCTGCCGGTGCTGGCCGCGGACGCTGCGCCGCCGCAGGAGCGACACCGTGCGCTGATGGCTGTCGCCGCGATCGCCGCGGCCGTCGGGGCCGTGGGGCAGCCGGTGGCGGAGGCCGCGAACCGGGTCCTGCAGATGCTGAGCGGGCAGTAGGTCAGCGGACGGCCGAGAGGAACGCGGACCAGGCGGACCGGGTGACGACCAGGACCGGTCCGTCAGGGTTCTTGCTGTCGCGGACGGGGACGGTTTCGGGGAAACCGGGGGCTATTTCTATGCAGTTGCCGCCGTTGGCGTCGCTGTAGGTGCTCTTGATCCACGTCGCCGCGCTGAGTTCGGCCCTGTTCATGCTCGTACCTCTCCATCGCGTCGCTAATCAGAGCGGCGGACTCAGGAGCTGAGGGGGCGTCCGCCCTGAGCACATCATAGGTCTGGCTATGGAGTGCGAAGAGGGCCGGATCGTCGCTGAAATGTCCGCGATCCAGCGACTCCGAGTAGACCCACTCGTGCCCGTCGGGCAACTTGATCAGCGACATGGAACCGCTTGGCCGGGCCAGACCAAGGCGACCGGCAGGGGCGACTTGGATGCGGACGTTGGGCAGTCGCCCGACGCTGAGCAGGTGCGCGCACTGCTCCCTCATGAGGGCGGGACTGCCGACCACGTTGCCCAGGCAGCTTTCGTCGAGGACCACGAGGTAGAGCGGGCCGCCCTTCGCGAGGAAGCGTTGCTGCCGACTCAGTCGGGCTCGAACTCGTTCTTCCAGCTCTGTGCCGCTCACAAGGCGGGAGAACAGCGACCGTGCGTAGTCCGCTGTCTGCAACAGACCTGGGATCACCCGCTCCTGGTACTCCCGCAACGCCACAGCCACCTCATCCATCTCGGCCCGCCGCCGGAACCAATCGGGATGCTCCACCTGCGGGTACCAGTCGATCCGGCCCCACAACCGCATCAACACCCCACCCGTAGCCAGAAGTTCATCACAGCTCTTGGCGAAACCGTCCGTCGGAACCCTCGTCCCCGCCTCCACCCGAGCCACATGCGAACGGTCGCAGGGGATTCGCCCCGCCAACCCCTCCTGCGTGAGCAACGCCGCCTCGCGGAAATGCTTGAGCACCTCCCCGAACACCGCCGCCGTGCTCACCCCCGACCCCGCGCTGCCATTCCGTCGACTCACGGCTCCCCCTCCGTGACAGTGCACCACCCGCACGCCCGAAACATTGATCCGGCCCATTCCCCTGCGCAACGCTCGATACACCCAGAGTTACGGAGGAGCACGAAATGGAACCGGGATCGCTCGTCTACGACCCCCACACGCACAAGGTCGGCGAGTACCAGGACAAGACCGGGCCGTACGTGATGCTGCGCCCGGTCGGCGGCGGCCGGGAATGGCAGGCCGACCTGGATCGGATCAGGCCGGCCACCCCGGAGGAACGGATCAGCGCGGGCGTCCGGGCTGCCAACGACCGTTCCAGGGAGGGCATCACCTTCGACCCGACCCGACCCCCCGTCCCGGTGCCCGGCTGCACGACCTGCGAGGAACTCGCCGCCCAGCGGGACAAGGCCCGGGCGGCGTTCGACGGAAGTGCAGTGACGGACGCGAACGTACTGCTGCGCCAGCACCAGGGCAGGGAGCACGGCGGGGAATCGACAGGGCGCAGGCTCTTCCGGTACGTCCCGTACACGATCGTCCAGGACGACTCCGCCCTGCCCGAGTACCAGGCGCACTGCGTCTCCGGGGAGGAGACGGACTGCGGGGCGAGTTCAGGGCCCTGCTCGGCCCCCGGCGAGGTCGAGGAGTGGCAGCGCAGGCACACCCAGGAGACCAGGCACCTGCGCTACCGCCGCAGCTTCGCGGATTACGCGGTACTGGAACGGCACGGCTGACAAGGCCGACCGAGAGCAACTGTCGGGGCCGCCCGCTTCTTGTCAGTGTCGTGCCTCCACGAGCCGAGTAAAGGGCGCTCCGCGTCGCCTTCGGCGATGGCCCTCCGGGCCACCCTTGACTCACCTCGCTCCAGCACGGGAGAGAAGCGAGCGAGCGGCCCGAAACGCGGGTGGCCAGGCCCGCCGCCCCTTCGGCCAGCTACCTGACCACTGGCGAGAGGGCAGCGCGCTCGCGCCTCGCCTGCACGCCGGGCCGCTTAGCGGCGAACGGTGGTGGGGAGGGAGGGGGGAAGCCATCGGTGGGTGGATGGGTGGGGGCTGAAGGTGGTGAGTGGAGCGGTCGGGCCAGCCGCCCCCTCCTCGGCCAGCAACTTCCCCCTCCCTCTTGGCCCATCCGCTCCCAAAGCAGCAATAACGCGCCCTCCGTAACCGGTCCCGGTCCGCCCACCGACGGCCCCTCCCCACTCCCCCCACCCACCCCACCGGGCGGTCGCCGCTAAGCAAACCCGGCGTGCAGGCGAGGCGCGGGTGCGCCCGTCAACGCCGGGTGGCGATGCAACGGGGCGAAGATCGCAGACGCCGCTCGGCCACCCGCGTTTCCGGGCCGCTCGCTCGCTTCTCTCCCGTGCTGGAACGGCCTGGGTCAAGGGTGACCCGAAGGGTCATCGCCGAAGGCGACGCGAAGCGCCCTTGACGCAGGCCGTGGAGGCACGACACTGCAAAGAAGCGGGCGGCCCGAGAGTTCCCCCCAAGTCACCCGGGCAGAAACCCGCCCGTCCTCGACGCCCCTGCCACTGCCACCTCCCGGGGAGTCCCCTCCGCTACCACCCGGCCTCCTCCGGCCCCGCCCTCCGGCCCCAGGTCGATCAGCCAGTCGGACGCCCGCATCACATCGACGTTGTGCTCGATGGTGATGACCGAGTGGCCCGCGTCCACCAGTCGCTGCAGCACACCGAGGAGACGAGCGGTGTCCGCCGCGTGCAAACCCGTTGTCGGCTCGTCGAGGACGTAGAGCGTACGGCCGGCGGACCTGCGCCCCAACTCCTTCGCCAGTTTCAGGCGTTGGGCCTCACCCCCGGACAGGGTGGGCGCGGGCTGGCCCAGCGGGAGGTAGCCCAGCCCGACATCCGCCATGCGGCGCAACCGGCCGGCCACGGCGGGAACGTCCTGGAACACCCCGAGCGCCTCGTCCACCGTCGCCTCCAGCACCTCGGCGATGTCGTGCCCCTCGTACCGGACCCCGAGCACCTCGGGCCGGAACCGCCGCCCCCGGCACGCGCGGCACCGTACCTCCACGGCGGGCAGGAAGTGCATGTGCACCGACAGCACCCCGGCCCCCTCACAGCGCTCGCATCGGCCACCGGCGGTGTTGAAGGAGAAGTGTCCTGGTGTGAGCGCCCCCATCGACCGGGCGGCGAACACCTCCCTTATGGGGGTGAAGACCTCGGAGTACGTCGCCGCGTTGGACCTCGGCAGGCGGCTGACCGGCTCCTGGTCGACCGTGACGATCTTGCCCAGGTGTTCCCAGCCGTCGATGCCGTCGTGCTCGCCAGGCTGCTCCCCCGCCCCGTGGAAGCGGCGGCGGGCGGCCCGGTCCAGGATGTCGAGCAGCAGCGTGGACTTGCCCGACCCGGACGGGCCGGTGACCGTGACCAGCCGGCCGAGTGGGATCCGTACGGTCAGGTCCTTGAGGTTGTGGGCGCGGGCACCCCGGATGACCAGGGCCGCCTCACCATCGCCACCACCCCGCTCGCGGGACACCGGCGCTGCCACCCGGCCCGACAGATACGCCCCGGTCGGTGATCCCTCCGCCCCTGCGACCTCCTCCGGCGTGCCCTCGGCGACGATCCGGCCGCCGTCGCGTCCCGCCCCCGGGCCGACGTCCACGACGTGGTCCGCCGCCCGCAGCACGTCCAGGTCGTGTTCGATGACCAGCACCGTGTTGCCCAGGTCGCGCAGCCGGCGCAGGACACGGACCAGTCGTTCGGTGTCGGACGGGTGCAGTCCGATCGTCGGCTCGTCGAGGACGTAGAGGACACCGGTCAGGCCGGAGCCGAGCAGGGCGGCCAGCCGTAGCCGCTGGGTCTCTCCGGCGGAGAGGCTGGGCGTGGCCTGGCCGAGGGTGAGGTAGCCGACTCCGACGTCCACCAGGCGACGCACCCGCTCCTCCAGGTCGGCGACGACCGGTTGGACGAGGAGCCACTCGTCCCCGTCCGACCGCTCCCGCAGCCCGGCCAGCCAGGTGTCGAGGTCGGTCAGGGGAAGCCGGGCGGCCTCGACGATGGTGTGTCCGTGGACGGTCACCGCCCGGCTCTCCGGTCGCAGCCGGGTTCCGGCGCATTCCCCGCAGGGCTGTTTCGACAGGCCCTGTTTTTCGGCTCGTTCGCGGTACTCGGGGTCGTCGGCACGCTCGTTGTAGCGGCGCAGCAGCGCGGTGGCGACCCCTTCGAAGCGGCCTCCCGACACGGTCGCCGGTGGATCGGTGTCCGGGAAGTGCCGTCGGAACTCGGGGCTTTCGACGCCGTGGAGCAGAAGGGCCCTCGGGATGTCGCCCAGTTCGTCGACGGGTGCGTGCGCGTCGAAGGTGAAGCCGTAGTGGGCGGCGGCGGCCCGCAGCACGGGGAGGCTCCAGTCGGTGTACTTCGCGTTCCAGCCGTTCACCGCGCCCTGGGCGACCGACTTCCCGCCGTCGACCAGGCGCCGTACATCGGGCCGGATCACCTCGCCGAGGCCGGTGCAGGCCGGGCACGCGCCCGCGGGTTTGTTGAAGGAGAAGGAGCCCATCACCAGCTCGGGCACGAGTGTGCCGCAGTGCGGGCAGGGTGCCTGCCCGGCCTCGGCGTCATCGTCGCTCTCGGCGCTCTCGGCGTACGACGGCGGGATGTCCTTCCCGCAGCCGGGGCACGGCCGTACGCCGACGCGCGACCACAGCAGCCGCAGATACGTGTACACCTCGGTGACCGTGCCGACCGTGGAGCGCGGGCTGCGGTTGGTGAGGTGCTGGTCGACGCTGATGGACGGGGACAGGCCGGTGATCGAGTCGACGGCGGGCTTGCTGACGAGGCCGGTGACCATGCCCAGCGACTCCATGTACTGCCGCTGGCCCTCCCGGTGGAGGGTGTCGAAGGCGAGGGTGGACTTGCCGGAGCCGGACAGGCCGGTCAGGACGACCAGCTTGTTCTTCGGGAGGGAGAGGGAGACGTTCCTGAGGTTGTGGAGCCGGGCGCCGGTCACGCGGATGAAGGAGTCCATTCCTTCAAGTCTTCCATTGAAATGCGGTGTTGAGACTTTTGCGCGATACGGCGTGATGGCTGCTGCCGTAACCTTCAAATCGATGACGAACGCACGCCGCCTGCGGCCCGTCGACCTCGCCCGGTCGGCCGGTGTCTCGACGCAGCAGATCCGCAACTACGAGGACGCCGGGGTGCTCCCGCCGGCCGACCGGACCGCGTCCGGCTACCGCGCCTTCACCGAGGTGCACCGCGGTGCGCTGCTGGCGTACCGGACCCTGATGCGCGGGTACGGGCCGGTCGCGGCGACGCGGATCATGCGGACCCTGCACGAGGGTGATGTCGCGGGCGGGCTCGCGCTGGTCGACGCGGCGCATGCCGCCCTGCACGAGGAGCGCGTCTCCCTGCGGGCGGCGAGCGAGGCCCTGGAGCTGCTGGCGGCCGGGCCTCCCGCGCCCCTCCCCCGGTCCGGCGGGCTCCGCATCGGGGAGGTGGCCGCGCTGCTGGGCGTACGGACGTCCGCGCTACGGGTGTGGGAGGCGGCCGGGCTGCTCGCACCCCGGCGCGAGCGCGGCACGGGGTACCGGGTCTACGCACCGGCCGATGTGCGTGACGCCCGGCTCGTGCACACCCTGCGCCGCAGTCACTATCTGTTCGACCAGATCCGGCCGGTGCTGGAGGGGCTGCGAAGGGAGGGCAGCAGTGAGGCGCTGCGCGCGGCCGTCGCGGCGCGTGGGGAGGCCCTGACCGCTCGGACCAGGGCCATGATCGAGGGCTCCGGGGCCCTCCACTCCTACCTCGACCGGCTCACCGGAGCCGGGACGACGACAGGATCGACAGCAGGTGGGCCGGGACCATCAGCCAGGTGATGACGGCCAGCGCGCCCAGCGCCCAGCGGGTCGGCTCGATGCCGCCGGTCACCAGGTCGGCGACGGCCGCGACGAGCAGGACCAGGGACGCCTCGATGCCGTTGGTCACACGGTGGATCTTGAAGGCGGCGGCGACCCGGCGGACCGTGGCCACGCCCTGCGAGCGGGGGCGGGTCGCCTCGTCGTCGACGACCATCAGCCCGCGCCGGGCCCGGGCGACGTCCACGAGGTCGGTGGAGGCCTTGAGGAGGACGACGCCGAGGGCGGTGGTGATGCCGATCGACAGCCAGCCGCCGACGCCCGACTCGGCCGCCCGGTAGCCCGCTCCCGCCATGAGCGCCGCGTCCGCGAGATAGGCGCCGAGCCGGTCGACGTAGATGCCGGCCGCGCTGTTCTGCCCCTTCCAGCGGGCCACTTCGCCGTCCACGCAGTCGAAGAGGAGGAAGAGCTGCATCAGGACGACGGCCAGGACCGCACCCGTCAGGCCCGGGATCATCAGCGCGGCGCCGGAGGCGACACCGCACACCACCATGGTCCAGGTGAGCTGGTCCGGGGTGACGGGCGTGCGTACCAGCTGCCGGGTCGTGTGCAGGGAGATCCGCCGCATGTAGAGCCGGCCCGCCCAGTGCTCGCCGTTGCGGCTCGCCAGCTTCGCGTGCGGCTGGCAGACCTCCCGCAGTTCCTCCAGAACCGGCGCAGCGCCCATGACCGTTCCTCCACACCCGGGGACTCAACTGCCGCCCGCGCGGCAATGATCGGGCCAGGTTACAGAGCGTCCTGTTCAGGTCATGGATGAGGTCATGAACGAGGTCACGAACGACGTCTTGGGCCAGGCACAGGCGCGCGCATGGCTCGCCACCGCCGTCGAGGAGGCCCGCGCCGGGCTCGCCGAGGGCGGTATCCCGATCGGCGCCGCCCTCTACGGCGCCGACGGCACCCTGCTGGGCCGGGGCCGCAACCGGCGCGTGCAGGACGGCGACCCCAGCCTGCACGCGGAGACGGCCGCCTTCCGCGCGGCCGGGCGGCAGCGCTCCTACCGGGGCACGACGATGGTGACGACCCTGTCCCCCTGCTGGTACTGCTCCGGCCTGGTCCGGCAGTTCGGCATCTCCCGGGTGGTGATCGGCGAGGCGGCCACCTTCCACGGCGGCCACGACTGGCTCTCCGAACACGGTGTGGAGATCGTGCTGTTGGACGACGCGGAGTGCGCCGGTCTGATGCGGGACTTCATCGCCGTCAACCCGGCGCTGTGGAACGAGGACATCGGCGTCAACTGAACGCACCGTTCAGGGCTCGCATCGCCGTTCGAGATGCCATCCGTTCCATTGAAATGTGGCGAAAGCCGGTGTCGCCGAGGGCCCGTTCGGCATTCCTTTGGTCGGGTCTATCCCACCTGCGAACGGAGACGCCCTGTGCGAATGACTGACATCCAGCGTTGCGAGGTGCGACCTGGGCGACTCGTCGAATGGACACTCAGTCCTGCGACCGTCGCGACGGCGAAGGCGCTGCCGGAGGACTCCAGGCCGCCGGCGTACATCCAGGAGTCGCACCTCCGGACGGCGCGGTCCGTGCGCGAGGACGGGCTGTTCGTGCCGACCTGGCTGGGCGCGGCGTTCGACATCCCGGGGCGGGCCGACCTGGACGCGCTGGGCGAGGCGCTGCGCGGCTGGACCCTGCGGCACGAGACCCTGCGCAGCGGCTTCCGCTGGGCGGGCGGTCCCGGCGACTCCATCCGCCGCTTCACGCTCGACGCCTCCTCGGTGTCCCTGCACCGCGAGGAGGCCGGCGACTTCACCGACCCGGCGGCCCTCGCCCAGCACCTCCAGGACCGCTTCGACACCACCGCGGACGCCCTGCGCTGGCCCAACCTCATCTACACGGCGGTCGTCCGGGACGACTCCACCAGCGTCTACATGGCGTTCGACCACAGCAACGTCGACGCCTACTCCATCCACCGCATCCCCGCCGAGATCCACGAGCTGTACGAGGCGGCCCGCGCGGGCGGTGAGGTGGCGGCGGCACCGGAGCCGGAACCGGTGGGCAGCTACGTCGACTTCTGCGAGGCCGAGCGCGCGGACGCCGACCGCATCGACGCGGACCACGACACCGTCGCCCGCTGGCGGGAGTTCATCCAGCGCTGCGACGGACGGCTGCCGAGCTTCCCGATCGACCTCGGCCTGGATCCCGAGGGCGGGCTGCCCACGCAGAAGTTCATGCGCGAGATGCTGGTGGACGCGGACGCCGCCGCCGCGTTCGAGGCGTACTGCCGCCCGTACGGCGGGAGCCTGGTCGGGGTTCTCGCGGCCAGCGCCCTGATCGTGCACGAGATCGGCGGCGAGCCGGTCTACCGCACGGTCGTGCCGTTCCACACCCGGGTGAAGTCCCAGTGGTCGCAGTCGGTCGGCTGGTACGTGGGCGGCGCCCCGATCGAGATCCCCATGTCCGAGGCACCCGACTTCCCGAGCGCCCTGCGCACCGTACGCGCCGCTCTCCAGGCCAACCGACGGCTGGCCCGCATCCCCCTCGCCCGGGTCCTGCACCTGCTCGGCGCCGACTTCCGCCCCACCTCCCCCGACCTGTACTCGATCGTCTCCTTCGTGGACACCCGCGCCATCCCCGGCTCCGCCGACTGGACGGACCAGAACGCGTACGGCCTGCTCCGGGTGTCCTACGGCGACCAGGTCTGCGCCTGGATCACCCGGCTCCACGAGGGCCTGTGGTTCGCCAGCCGCTACCCCGACACGGACATCGCCCACAAGAACCTGCGGCTGTACGCGGAGCGGTTGCGGGACATCGTCACGAGCACCGTCGGCCGGTCCTAGGAGAGGTGTCCGGAGACGGCGAAGGCCGGTTCCCGTGACGTGGAGTCGCGGAGACCGGCCTTCGTGCGTCGCCCGGGCCTACACGCCCGCGTAGGAGTGCTTGCCGGAGACGAAGATGTTCACGCCGTAGTAGTTGAACAGCCAGCAGCCGAAGGCGAGGAGGGCCAGGTAGGCGGCCTTGCGGCCCTTCCAGCCGGCGGTGGCGCGGGCGTGCAGGTAGCAGGCGTAGGCGACCCAGGTGATGAAGGACCAGGTCTCCTTGGGGTCCCAGCCCCAGTAGCGGCCCCAGGCGTCGCCGGCCCAGATCGCGCCCGCGATGATCGTGAACGTCCACAGCGGGAAGACGGCGGCGTTGACGCGGTAGGCGAACTTGTCGAGCGAGGCGGAGGACGGCAGCCGCTCCAGGACCGAGGTCGCGAAGGTGCCGGGCGTGCCGCCGGTCGCGAGCTTGTTCTCGTAGGAGTCCTTGAAGAGGTACAGGATCGTCGCCATCGCGCCGACGTAGAAGACCGCGCCGCAGAAGATCGCGGTCGAGACGTGGATGTACAGCCAGTACGAGTGGAGGGCCGGGACCAGCTGGTCGCTGGCCGTGTACAGCACCGTGACGGCGAGACCCAGGTCGAGCAGGACCGTGGTGATCAGGGGCAGGCCGAGCCATCCGACGTTCTTCTTCAGGGCGAGCAGCCCGAGGTACACACCGACGGCGACCGTGGAGAACGTGATGTTGAACTCGTACATGTTGCCCCACGGCGCCCGCTCCACCGACAGGGCGCGGGTGAGGACACCGCCGAACTCGATCAGGAACGCGAGCACGGTGAGGGAGACGGCGATCCGGCCGTACAGGTCGCCCTGCTCGTCCCCGCCCGCGGCGCCCGGCCCGTCCGGCACGTCCCGCTGGCCCGACGCGGCCCGCACGGTGACCTTCGGCCGCTCCAGGACGGCGGTGCCGCCGGCCTTGTTCACGGTGACGGCCGGGGCCGCCTTCTTCTCGCCCTGCCCGGTGAGCGCGGCGGCGGTGCGGGCCACCTTGCTGCGGCTGCCGAAGAGCCATTCGGCGATGTGCGCGAAGAAGGCCAGGGTGTAGACGGCCATCGACGAGTAGATCAGCACATTGCTGATGCTCGCGAGGTTCTCGTTGGCGGCGGCGGCCAGATCGGTTGCGGCGGCGAGAGTCATTTCTCAGCCCCTTCGGCAGGTACGGGGGAATCTGCGGGGTCGTCGGGGTCGGGCGCGCCCGGGGCCCGGTCGTAGAGGATCCCGGCGAGTTCGCCCAGTTCCTCCGGGACCTTGGCGGACTCGCTGCGGCCGAGGCCGGCCATCTCGACGACGGTGACGCCGTCGGCGCCTCGGACCGCGCGCACCCAGACACGGCGGCGCTGGATGAACAGGGAGGCCGCGAGGCCGCCGATCGCGGCGATCGCCCCGGTGAGGGCCCAGCCGCCGCCGGGCTCCTGGACGACCTGGAAGCCGGCCCACTCCTTGACGGTCTTGCCGAAGGTGACCGAACCGGCGCCGTTCGGGAGCGTCATGGAGTCGCCGGGCCGCAGCAGCCTCTTGAACAGCTTGCCCTTGGAGTCCTTGAACTCCTTCATGTTGGTCTTGTCCATCTGGTACACGCTCTGCGGGATGCCCGAGTCGGCCCCGAGGTCGCCGTGGTAGGCGGACAGCGCGAGCAGCGGAGAGTCCAGCGCGGGGAACTGCGACAGCATCGTGCCGCTGGCGTGGCCGCCGTAGGTCGGCACGAGGAACGCGTTGAAGCCGAGCTGTTCCTTCTTGCCCTGGGCGTTGCGGTAGCCGTCGAGGACCTTGACGACTCCGGAGGAGGTGACGTCGGCGTCCAGCGGCAGCAGCGGCACGGCGTCGTCGTAGACGACCTTGCCCTGGGCGTCCCGGACGGTGATGACGGGGGCGTAGCCGTGGCTGACGAGGTAGACCTTGGAGTCGCCGATCTCCAGGGGGTGGTTCACCTCGACGGTGGTGTTCCGGTCCTTGCCGTAGGGGCCCGCGCTGTAGGTGAGGTCGGCCTTGTAGATACGCGGGGTGCCCTTGTTGGGGCCGGTGCGCTCGTAGGTGCCGGTGAACTTCTTCAGGTTGAAGCTGAACGGCACCAGGTCGTCCGACGAGAAGAGGTTGCCGGACTTGAAGTCGTCGTACTGCGTGAGCGTGTTGGAGAAGCCGGCGCCCTCGACGACCAGCTTGTTGCCCTCGGACTTGTAGAGCTGGCCCCAGGCGAAGGCGACCAGCATCACGATGAGGGCGATGTGGAAGACGAGGTTGCCCAGTTCGCGCACGTAGCCCTTCTCGGCGGCGACGGCGTCACCGGCGAGGTGGGCGCGGAAGCGGCGCTTCTTCAGCAGGGCCAGGGCGGCCTGGTGGACCTGCTCGGGTTCGGCCGTGGTGCGCCAGGTGGTGTGGGCGGGCAGCCGGTTCAGCCGCTTGGGCGCGCCCGGCGGGCGGCCGCGCAGCTGGCCCACGAACTGCCAGGTGCGGGGCACGATGCAGCCGATGAGGGAGATGAACAGCAGGATGTAGATCGCGGAGAACCACACCGAGCCGTAGACGTGGAACAGGCCGAGCTTGTCGTAGATCTCGCCGAGCGTCTCGTGCTTCTCGCGGAAGTCGGCGACCTTCGTCTCGTCCTGGCCGGACTGCGGGATGAGCGAGCCGGGGATCGCGCCGAGGGAGAGCAGCAGGAGCAGCAGCAGGGCGACCCGCATGGAGGTCAGCTGGCGCCAGAACCAGCGGGCCCAGCCGATGACGCCGAGGGCGGGCAGGTTGGGCAGGTCTTCCCTGGGGGCGGTGGACAGCTGGGAGCCGGCGGCGCCCAGGTCCTGGTCCTCACCGGCGGGCGGGGCCGGGTCGGGGGCGGTGGTCTTGCTCATCGATCAGATCCCCACAGTGAAGCCGTCGGACCAGACCTGCATCTCCTGCACGATGCGGTCCCACGCGCCGGTCAGCAGCAGCAGACCGGTCACGATCATCATGGTGCCGCCGACCCGCATCACCCAGACGTAGTGGCGCTTGATCCAGCCGAAGGCTCCGAGGGCCTTGCGGAAGGCGACCGCGGCGAGCACGAACGGCACGCCCAGCCCCAGACAGTACGCGACGGTCAGGAGGGCGCCGCGTCCGGCGCTGCCCTGGTCGGAGGAGAGGACCAGCACGGAGGCGAGGGTGGGGCCGATGCACGGGGTCCAGCCGATCCCGAACAGCGCTCCGAGCAGGGGAGCGCCGATCAGCCCGGCCACCGGCTTGCGGTGGAAGCGGAACTCTCGCTGGGTGAGCCAGGGCATGAGGCCCATGAAGAAGACACCCAGGAGGATCATGAGCACGCCGAGCACCTTGGACAGGACGTCCTTGTGCTCCTGGAGCGTCTGCCCGAAGAATCCGAAGAAGGCCCCGGTGGAGACGAACACGGCGGTGAAGCCCAGCACGAACAGCGAGGCTCCGGCGACCATCCGGCCGCGCCGGGCCTCGGCCAGGTCGGTGCCGCTGACGCCGGTGACGTAGGAGAGGTAGCCGGGGACCAGGGGCAGGACGCACGGCGAGAAGAAGGAGACCAGTCCGCCGAGCAGGGCGAGCGGGAGGGCCGCCAGCAGAGCGCCGTTGAGGACGGTCTGGTTGGGGTCGGTGGCGGCGGCGAGCATCGCTGCGCTCACGTCACTTCTCCGCGACGACGGGCTTGAGCATCTTCAGCAGCCGTTCCTCGCTGAGCGCGGACAGCGAGCGGGCCGCGATCTTCCCGTCCCGGTCGAGGACGAGGGTGGAGGGGATCGCCTGCGGGTTGAGCGTGCCCTTGTCGAAGCGCAGCAGCAGCTTGCCGGTCGGGTCGTAGAGGCTGGGGTAGGTGATGTCCCAGTCCTTCTCGAAGGCGAGGGCGGCGCCGGTGGAGGTGTCGCGGGTGTTGATGCCGACGAACTGCACGCCCTTGTCCTCGTACGCCTTGGACACCTTCGCGAAGTACTTGGCCTCGGCGCGGCAGGGGTTGCACCAGGAGCCCCACACGTTGAGGACGACGACCTTGCCCTTGAAGTCGGAGACGTCGAGCGTCTTGCCGGCGATGGTCTTGCCGGACAGGTCGGGGGCGGGGGTGCGCTCGCCC
This sequence comes from Streptomyces sp. NPDC057099, assembly GCF_042671245.1. Classification (NCBI taxonomy): domain Bacteria; kingdom Bacillati; phylum Actinomycetota; class Actinomycetes; order Kitasatosporales; family Streptomycetaceae; genus Streptomyces; species Streptomyces sp. NPDC057099. The sequence goes on along the minus strand of NZ_JBHUTX010000005.1, from coordinate 58,366 downwards.
TTGGTGACCGTGGCGGTGCCGTCGGAGCCGGTGACGAAGTTGGTGTTGCCGCCCCCGCCGGAGGTGCCGCCCGAGCCGCACGCGGAGACGAGCAGGGCGGCCGCGGCGGCACCGGCGGTCAGGGCGGCGCGGCGACGGACCCGGGGTGACCGGGTGGTCCGGGTCGTGCGGGGCGAGCTGTTCGAGCCCAGGGGGGCGCGGCTGGCGGCACTCATGTGAAAAGTTTCGCATGCCCGTTCCGAGGCTCTCGCGCACCCCCCTTGCGGGCGGAAAACCGCATTTCAGGCAGCGTTTCGCGAGGGCGCCACGGTCCCCTGCGCGTCCTTCTCGACGAACCCCTTCCAGCCACCGGCCGGTTGCTGCCCGACCTCGAGCGTACGGAGCCCCGCGAGCACCTCGGGCTTCTGCACGTCCAGCCAGTCGGTGAACTGCCGGAAGGAGACGAGGCGCACATCCGCGCCCTTGTCCTTCTCGCGCGCGATGTGCTTGAAGGCCTCCTCCACGGCGTCCATGTAGATGCCGCCGTTCCACTGCTCGAAGTGGTTGCCGATGAAGAGGGGCGCGCGATTGGACTCGTAGGCCCGCCGGAAGCCCTGGATGTACGCCTGGGCCGACTGCTCCCGCCAGCCCGGGTAGTTGTGCGCGGGCGCCTTTGTGGTGCTTATGGACTGATTTGCCAGCATGTTGTAGTCCATGGAGAGGACCTCGAAGCCCCGGCCGGGGAACGGTATCTGCTGCAGGGGCAGGTCCCAGATCCCCTGCCGCTTCACGGGCCAGACCTGGCGGCCGCCGGGCGAGGAGGCGTCGTAGCGCCAGCCGAGCTCGCGGGCGGTGGGCAGCAGGTTGTCCTGGCCGAGCAGACAGGGCGTACGGCCGCCGACGAGCTCCTTGTCGTAGTCGAAGGGCAGCGACGGCAGATCGGTCCAGCCGGTGTTGGTGCGCCACTCCTTGACGAAGGACTTCGCCTGGTCGATCTCGCTGCGCCACTGCTGCGGCGTCCAGTTCTTGACCGAGCCGTGGGTCTCGCCGCAGAAGTGCCCGTTGAAGTGGGTGCCGATCTCGTGACCCTCCAGCCAGGCCCGGCGGACGTTCTTCAGGGTGTCCTTGACGTGGCCGTCGGTGAGGTAGCCGATGTCGGAGGCGCCACGCGGGTTGTTCGGCGGGTCGTAGAGGCGCTTCTTCGACTCGGGCAGGAGATACAGCCCGGACAGGAAGAAGGTCATGCTCGCGCCGTGCTCCTTGGCCAGGTCCAGGAAGCGCGGGAAGAGCCCGTTGCCGACCTCGCCGGCGCCGTCCCAGGAGAACACGACGAACTGCGGCGGGGCCTGGCCGGGCTCCAGCGGCTCGGGCTTGCCGGGCTGGTGGGGCTGCTTGCCGGTGTAGGCGGTGGAGCCGTCGCCGAGGGGGCGGGCGGTGGGCTTCGGCTTGGGCTTGGAGCCGCCTTGCGCGGAATCTCCGGAACCGTCGGCGTGACTCGACCCATCTGACCCCGTGAGGCCGCCGCATCCGGCGAGCGAGACGGCGGCCGCGGCACCCGCGCCGATTCCGAGCATTCCCCTGCGGGAGTAAGGGCGCATGGCATCCCCGTTCATCAACGTTCTCTGGCGGTCACCCAGTCAGAGGAGGTGATGAACGGGGAGGTTCCTCAGAATCTTGCAGATTCCGTAACGGGAGAGTCAGAAGCGAACAGAAAGGGCTTACGCGCCGAAGGCCTTGTCCTTCCCCTTCACCGGCTTGGCACCCGCCAGGAGATGCGCCGGGACGAGATCGCGGGCCGGCTCGGTGTAGCCGACGGAGACGATCCGGTCGCCCCGGAACGTGAAGGTCGTCAGCGAGGCGAGCGTGCACTGCCGCTTGCGCGGGTCGTGCCACAGCCGCCGCCGCTCCACGTACGACCGCACGATCCAGATCGGCAGCTGATGGCTGACCACGACCGCCTCGTGCCCCCGGGCCCGGTCCTTCGCCGTGCTCAGCGCGCTCATCATGCGGACGACCTGGTCGACGTACGGCTCGCCCCAGGACGGCTTCAGCGGGTTGACCAGGTGCTTCCAGTTGCCGGGCTTGCGCAGCGCCCCGTCCCCGACGCCGAACGTCTTCCCCTGGAAGATGTTGTCGGCCTCGATGAGCCGCTCGTCGGTGGCGAGGTCGAGGCCGTGCGCCTTGGCGATCGGCTCGGCCGTCTCCCGCGCCCGCTCCAGCGGGGAGGCGACGACGTGGGTCACATCACGATCCGCGAGGTGCTCGGCGACCCGGTCCGCCATGCGCCGGCCCAGCTCGGAGAGGTGGTAGCCGGGCAGACGGCCGTAGAGGATGCCGTCCGGGTTGGCGACCTCGCCGTGGCGCATGACATGGACGACGGTGATGTCGTCGTCCGTCTCCTGGCTCACGCCGTTGCTCTCGTCGCTCATGCCGTCGCCTCCGCGGCCGCGCGGGCCGCTGCCGGGAGGGCGTCGGCGATCCGCTGCAGGGCGCGCTCGTCGTGCGCGGTGGACACGAACCAGGACTCGAAGGACGACGGCGGCAGGTACACACCGTCGGCGAGCAGCGAGTGGAAGAAGGCGGTGAAGCGGAAGGACTCCTGCGCCTTGGCGTCCTCGTAGTTCCTGACCGGCCGGTCGGTGAAGAACACGGAGAACATGTTGGAGGCGTTCTGCAGCGTGTGCGCGACGCCCTCCTTGGTCAGGGCGTCGGTGACGAGGCCCTGGATCCGCTTCGAGACGGCGTCGACCTTGGCGTAGGCGGCGTCGTCGAGCAGCCGCAGCTGGGCGAGGCCGGCCGCGGTGGCGATCGGGTTCCCGGACAGCGTGCCGGCCTGGTAGACGGGCCCGGCCGGAGCGAGGTGCGCCATGACGTCCGCGCGCCCGCCGAAGGCCGCGGCGGGGAAGCCGCCGCCCATGACCTTGCCGAAGGTCATCAGGTCGGGGACGACGCCGTCGACCCCGAACCATCCGGCGCGGCTGGTCCGGAAGCCGGTCATGACCTCGTCGGAGACGTAGAGGGCGCCGTTCTCGGAGCAGATGTCCTTGAGCCCCTGGTTGAAGCCGTCCGCGGGCGGTACGACGCCCATGTTGCCCGGGGAGGCCTCGGTGATCACGCAGGCGATCTCGCCGGGGTGGGCGGCGAAGGCCTCGCGTACGGCGTCGAGGTCGTTGTAGGGCAGGACGACGGTGTCGCCTGCCTGGGCGCCGGTGACGCCCGGGGTGTCGGGCAGCGCGAACGTGGCGACACCGCTGCCGGCCGCGGCGAGCAGCGAGTCGACGTGGCCGTGGTAGCACCCGGCGAACTTGATCACCTTGGTGCGCTGGGTGAACCCGCGCGCGAGGCGGATCGCCGACATGGTCGCCTCGGTGCCGCTGGACACCAGCCGGACCTGCTCCAGCGGTCCGACCCGGGCGACCATCTCCTCGGCGAGCGCGACCTCGCCCTCACCGGGCGTACCGAAGGACGTACCGCGGGCGACGGCGTCCTGGACGGCGGCGATGACCTCGGGGTGCGAGTGCCCGAGGATCATGGGCCCCCAGGAGCACACGAGGTCGACGTACTCGCGTCCGTCGGCGTCCGTCAGATACGGGCCGGTTCCGGACACCATGAACCGCGGCGTGCCGCCGACGGCGCGGAAGGCCCGTACCGGTGAGTTCACACCGCCGGGCGTGACGGCCGCCGCGCGGTCGAACAGAGCCTGCGAGGCCGGTGCTTCATACGGATATGCCAGTTCGCTCATGACCTGCGACTTCTCCGACCTTCTCCGACGTTGTCGGGCTCCGGGTGCCCGTGACCTGTTCAGTGACCTGTTCAGGGTAGGCCAGGGGAGATTACGGGGCGGAGGGGCGCCGGGGGATGCCGCGGCGGACGCGCTGCGGACTCCTCAGTGGACGCTGCTCCGGACGCCGCTGCGGACTCACAAGGTGTGGGCGAACCCTCATCCAGCCCGCGATTCCCGGCCGTCTGCGAGACTGGACCTGATACACACAGATCAAACGGCCCAGGGTGGTCAGAGGCTGCGAAGATCCTGCGGACAGATGTTTCGGCGCACGTTTCGGCGGGCGGCCGCGGGGGAGGTCACTGACACGATGATCGGGTTGCGCGGCGGGGGCGACGCGTCCTAGAAAAAGCAGTCGGGTGGAGATATGCATCGCGGTGGCGGACTGGGCGAGGGGACCGATGACCTGGGTCCTCGACGTGCCAGGCGGGGCAAGCACCGGCGCGAGGCGGAGGACACCCAGGAAACTCGTCAGACGCAGAGCCCGCAGAGTGAACCGGAGCGGTCCGACGGACGTACTGAACATCGGCTGGACGATCTTCGGGCTGAACGTCGGGGTGAGCGTCGCGTGGATGAATTTCAGGCTGAACACCGGGTGGACGATCTTCGTGCGGGGAGCAGGAATGGTGGCCGGGTGGGGGTGACGTACAAATACTTCGGCGCACCCGACGGTGCGACGGCGGCCCGCGTCCCGATCTCGATGCGCCCCGAGGAACTCGGCGGCGACGAGCTCGGCATGAACGGCATGTTCACCAAGATCAAGCCGGAGACCATGGCGGCGATGGTCCTCACGGGCATCGAGGGCGTCCCCCTGCACAAGGTCCCGCCCCTGGAACTGGTCGTCCTCCACCCCGACTACGCCGTGGTCAAACTCCCGATGACCGTCGTCGACCCCCTCCGGGGCATCGGCGAGGAGGCGGTGGGCGCGGCGGCCTTCATCTGGTCGACGGTGCCGGACCGGGGCGGGCCTCGGGATGCGTTCAATGTGTACCAACTGCTGCACGAGTGGCAGGACTTCTCACATCGGCTGCATGAGGCGGGGCATCAGCCTTATTGCCTGGTGTGGCCCTGAGCTGGGAGCTCTGTGAGGGTTGGTTGATCGGGCGGGGCTCTTGGGCTCCGCCCTTGTCTTGTGCCAGCTCGCCCTCGGTGAACGCCGTCCCGCACGGAACCCTCCCCGAAGACTTCCGGCAGATGCTCATCGACGTACACGCCGACGCCTACGCCGACCAGATGGACGACCCCTTCCACCAGCGCTTCGCCTGGTTCGTGGACCACTGGAGCGGCATGAACGGCTTCTCCTGCGTCGTCGCGTACGACGCGGAGGAACCGGCCGGCTTCGCCTATGGCGCCCCGCTCGCAACCGGCCGGGAATGGTGGCGGTCCGCCGGCTACGAGCCGATCAGCGGCCGCACCACCACCTACGCCGTGTCCGAGGTGATGGTGCGCCCGCGCTGGCGCAAGCAGGGCGTCTCCGAGCGGCTTCACGAGGCTCTGCTGGAGGGGCGCGCTGAGGATCTCGCGGTGCTGCTCGTCGACGTGACGCATCCCAAGGTGCGGGAGCTGTACGGGGCGTGGGGGTACGCCAAGGTCGGCGAACAGCAGCCGTTCGCCGACTCGCCGGTGTACGCGGTCATGGTCAAGACTCTGCGAGGTTGAGCCTTCACCGAGCCCTGGTCAGACAGGGACGATCCGCCATTGCTGGCGTTCCTGCGACACGTACGGCTGTTGTTCGAGGTCGGCTCCGTCGGCGGTGCTGCCCTCGTCGACGCCGAGGGAGAGCCCGCTGTAGCGGTTGGTGAGGAAGTAGTGCCCGTCACCGGTGGGTGTGACGGCCCAGTGCTGCTGGGGGGCGTTGGCGTCTGCCCAGATGTCGGCGTTGCCGCCGTCCGCGCGGGAGAGGCCCGCGACTTCCAGGAGCTTGCCGCTGCCCACGCCCTTGATCTTGTAGTAGCCGTCGCCGGTGCTGGTGAAGGTCCACTTCTGGTTCGCTCGGTTGCGCCATGGCCACTGATGGATGTAGGTGCCGTTGGCGGTGTGCGCGCCCGGCACACCGGCGACCTTGCCGCTGTGCCGGGCGACCAGCCGGTAGACGGTGCCCTTGCCGGGCAGTGTGGTGGAGATCAGCGCGGGCTTGGCGGTGCGGCCGCCGATCCTGAGGCCGCCGATGTTGGCGTAGTCGCCGGTGGCCGCGTCGACCTGGATGCGTACGAAGCCCACCTTCCGGGCGGGCCATTCGACCAGCTTGGTCTTGCCGTTGCCCGCCCAGGTGCCGGTGGCGACCTGGGCGAACGTGGTCCCGTCGGTGCTGGTCAGGATGGTGTACGAGGTGATGTCGCCGTCGATGGAGTCGGTGCGGTTCCACTGCTTGGGCAGGTACTCGAGGGTGGAGATGTTGCTCCACACCCCGCCCAGGTCGATCGTGATCGACTGGGGCAGGGGCAGGCTCCAGGTCGACCAGCAGGTCTCGTAGCGGACGTCGCTGAGTCCGTCGATGGCGTGCAGCGGCCCCTCGCCGGTGTGGAAGGCAGTCGCGTACGCGTTGACCGGTGTGACGGGGTGCTCGGCGCGCGGCAGTTGGGCGGGGAGGGGTGGCCTGGAGGTGTCGGGGCTCCAGGCCGCGCCGACCTCGGCGAGGCGGTTGACGACGTTGGTGTCCAGCCGACCGTCGCGGTTGGGCGGGCAGTTGAGGATGAACGAGGTGTACTTCGGCTCCAGGTCGGCCAGGTGCGAGAGGATCGCGGCCTTGCTCATGAGGCTCTCGGTCGGGGTGGAGGGGTGCCAGAACCAGCCGTTGCTGATGGTCTGCCCCTGCATTCCGGCGTAGGTGTTGCCGGCCGGTGCCGTGATGCCCAGCGGCTCCTCGAAGAAGATCGCGTCGCTGAGGAACGGCTCGACCAGTCCGCCGATGTCGATCATCACGCAGTCCGGCTGGAGCTCCTTCACCAGGGCGCGGATCCTCTGGTACGACACGGCCTGCTGGCCCATCTGCCAGGCGTAGCCGTCGGTCATGAAGATGTCGATGGTGCCGTAGTCGCTGAGCAGCTCGGTGATCTGGCCGAGTATGAAGGTCATGTCGGCGGGCTGGACGGCGTCGGTGACTTCGAGTCCGGTCACCTTGTGCCGGCTCTCCCAGGCCTCGACGCCGAAGGTGCGGTCCCAGATCGAGTAGTAGAACCCGACCTTCAGCCCCTTCGCCCGGAAGGCGTCGCAGTACGCCCGCACGACGTCCTGCCGGTACGAGCTGTTCGCCACGTTCTGGGTGCCGTGGGCGCTCGGCCACAGGGCGAAGCCGTCGTGGTGCTTGGTGGTGAGGATGCCGTAGCTCATCTTCGCGGCGGCCGCCGCGTCGGCCCACTGCGCGCAGTCGACACTCGGGGGAGCGAAGAGGGCGGGGCTCTGGTTGGGTTCCGCCCACTCCTCGTTCGTGAACGTGCCGAGGCTGAAGTGGTTGAACATGCCGAACCGCATGTCGACCATCTCGCTCAGGCCGGTCTGCGTGTCCGCCGCCGCTGCCTGTGGCACGAGGCCGGAGAAGCCGGGGACGATCGGCAGGGCGGTCGCGGCGGTCGCCGCACCCGCGGCGCCGAGAAACGTACGGCGAGTCATCCTTCGTGAGGACATGGCCCACTCCTGTGGCTCGACGGCATGGACTGCGGTGGGGCTGACCTGATGTGACACATCGGATGTATTAAGGGGTACCGGTTCGGAGTCTGTCCAGGGGTTCGACAAGAACCCGGCTCTGAACTGCTGGATGCGCTCGGGCGTTGGGGTTGAGTCACCCGATTAGCGCCCTTATTCACCCGATCTATCGGCCACGATGCCGTCCCGCTGTCGCACCCCTGCGCTACGACCAGGGCAGAACCAGCGCACCCCACGCCACGACGGGGCCGAGGGCCACGATGCCGCCGGTGTAGCCGATGACCTGGCGGTAGAAGCGGCGGGCGTCGACGCCGCGGGCGTTGGCCAGGACCAGGGCGCCGTTGGTGGAGAAGGGCGAGGTGTCGACGATGGTGGTGGACACGGCGAGGGCGGCGATCAGCCCGGCGGCGCTGAGGTGGCTGGAGAGCAGCAGCGGCACGGCGATGGGGATGATCGCGGTGAGGATCGCGGTGGAGGAGGCGAAGGCCGAGGTGACGGCCACGGTGAAGCACAGGAGCAGGGCGACGACGAGCGGTGCGCCCAGGTTGGCGGCGTGCTCGGAGATCTCCTCGATCACCCCGGCCTTCTCCAGCATGGCGATGTACGTCATCATGCCCGCGACCAGCAGCAGCGTGGCCCAGCTGATGCCGTCGACGGCCTTCTCCTGCCTCTTCATGTCTACCAGCGCCAGCAGGGAACCCGCGACCAGGGCCAGGAAGCCGATCTCCAGCTGGAAGCCGAGCGCGCCCACGACGAGGCCGAGCAGACAGGCGAGGGTCAGCCACTGCCGCCAGTCGGGCCTGCCGGACACGGCGGTGTCCTCGTCCTCGTCCGCCGCCTCGTCCTGGTCGAGCAGCGGGACCGGGCGTTTGGCCAGCAGGACGTACGTCAGGAGCGACAGCAGCAGGTTGATCACGAAACTGGCGGTGAACAGCGCGACGGGTGAGACGTCCAGCTCGGTCTTGTCGACCATGCCGAGCACCAGCGCACCGGAGACGGCGAGCGGGGAGAACGCTCCGGCGTGGCCGCCGCTGATCACCATCATGCCGACCACGAGCGGGTTCAGCTTGTAGCGGTAGGCGAAGTTCATCGCGATCGGCACGAGGATCGCCACGGCGGCGGGGGTGAAGGTGCCGAACGCCGTCAGCAGCGCGGCGACCAGGAACAGCACCCAGGGGATGAGCGCGACCTTCCCGCGCACCAGCCGTACTCCCGCCGCGACGAGCAGATCGATGGTGCCGTTGCGGCGGGCGACGGAGAACAGATAGGTGACGCCCACGATCGTCACGAACAGCTTCACCGGGAAGCCCTCGAAGATCTCGTCCTCGGTGAGGCCGAGCGAGGCGGTTCCGACGGTGAAGGTCGCGACGAAGGCGAGAATGCCCAGATTGATCGGGAGCACGGTACCGACCACGAACATCACCAGCAGTGCGCCTATGGAGATCACTTCAGGAGACATCTTTGTTCCTTGGTGCGGGGAGGGGACGGGAGAGCGCGCCCCGGGGGCGCGGGGCTGCCCCGGGGCGACGGCTGGGGGGAGACCGTCCGGGGAGATTCATCCCGGTTCAGGCGGCGTCGCGCGCTCCTGATTCCGGTACGTAGATACGTGCGTCGGCGAGCAGTCGGGCGGCCCGCTGCACGGTGACGCGGTCGGGGACGCCGTCGCGCAGGTCCGAGCAGCGGACGGCCACGACACCGGCGGGGGTGCCCAGGCGCAGCCACTCGCCGGTCGGCCCGCCCGCGGCCCGGGACACCACGGTGTCCTTGAGCAGGCCCGCGGCCGCGACGGCGACCGCGGAGGTGAGGCCGATCGCCGGGTGGGGGGCGTTCATGGTGAGCATGCGGACCGAGACGTCGTAGTCCTCGGCGGTGAGCTGCTCGCCCAGCGTGGTGGTGTACGGAACCGGGGGGCCGACCAGGCCGACCTTGGGCACCGCGTCGCCGGGCTCCTGGCCCGGGGCGAGCAGTCCCATCAGCGGCGCGGCCGTGTGGCGGACCGCGCGCAGCCAGGGCACGTCGGCCCGGACCTGCTCCAGGGACTCGGCCCCGGAGCGCCCGGCGCCCGGGGCGTCCACGAGGACCACGGGGGCGCCCGCGTCCACCATGGTCACCTGCTGCGGCTCCGCGGTGCCGAGTCGCAGCTCTTCGGCCGCCTGTCCGGTGGGCAGCAGGGAGCCGGTGGTGCTGCCGGCCGGGCTCAGGAAGGTAAGCCCCACCGCCACGCCGCCGGCTCGTGTGCCGGGCACGGTCTGGTCACCGAAGTGACGTACCACGCCGCCGGTGGTGTCCACCACCCCTTCCAGGACGGCGCCGGTGTTGCTGTTGCGCATCACCACGCGGGTCCGGTCGCCGCTGATGGGCACCAGTCCCTTGGCGACGGCGTACAGGGCGATGCCGGTGGCGCAGTTTCCGCAGTTGCTGGTCCACTCGATCGTGCCGGTGCCGATGCCGACCTGCGCGAACAGGTAGTCGACGTCCACGCCGGGCGTGGGGGAAACGCCGACGACGGCCGCCTTGGACGTGGTCGGTGTCGCTCCGCCCACCCCGTCCAGTTCCACGGGGTCGGTGGAGCCGTACGCGGCGACCAGCAGTTTTTCCAGCTCACCGCGTTCGGTGGGGACATGGACCTGACTGAACAACCAGCATTTGCTGGTGCCACCACGGACCAAGGTCGCGGGAATGTGCACGGCTGAGGCTCTTCCTGGTTCACAGACGGAAGGGGAAGGCCGGGGCGGACGGTTACGGGTGCGTTGCGTCCCGGTGAACCGCTCCGGCGAATGCGAAGACCTTCGCAGCCGCAAGACTTGGGCACAATGGCAGTTTTCTTCACCTCAGTTAAGTGGAGCTAAACTCGCAGACATGCTCAACGTGCGTCGTCTGCTGCTGCTCACCGAGGCCGCCGAGCGCGGCTCGCTCACCGCCGCCGCCGAGGCGCTGGGCATGACCACGTCAGCCGCTTCCCAGCAGATGTCCCAGCTGGAACGGGAGGCCGGACAGCCCCTCGTGGAACGGTTGCCGCGCGGTATTCGCACCACCCCCGCGGGCGCCGCCCTGGTCGAGCGCGGTCAGGCCATCCGCCGCGAACTGCGGGCAGCGGAAGCCGACTTGGACGCCTTCGCCGACCTGGACCAGGGCACGCTCAGGCTCGGCTCGTTCCCCACGGCCAGCGCCTCGCTGCTGCCGCTCGCCCTCACCCGGTTCAGCCGCCGCCACCCCGGTGTGCGGACCGTCGTACGCGCCGGGGTCCTCGACCAGCTGCGCGAGATGCTGCACACGGGAGAGGTCGAGAAGGCGCTACTCTGGGACTACGAGTGGAACCGCGTCAACGACGACGCCCTGGTGCTCACCCACCTGCTCGACGACCCCACCGTGCTGGTCGTCCCTGCCGACTCCCCGCTGCGCACCCTGCCCTCGCTGCGCCTCAGCGATCTCGCCGACCAGGAGTGGATCACCCGCGCCGACAACCACCCCGTCGCCGACGTCCTGCGCCGCAGCTGCCACCGGGCCGGGTTCGAACCGCGCATCGCCTACGCCTCACACGACTACCAGGAGGCCCAGGCCATGGTCGCGGCCGGCCTGGGCATCTCCCTCGCACCGCGGCTCGCCCTCACCAGCCGCCGCAGTGACGTCCGCCTGCTGCCGTTCGGATCCGACGTTCCCGCCCCCACCCGCCGCATCCTGCTCGCCCGCGCCGCGTCACGCGAAGCCACACCGCCCGCCCGGGCCATGGCAGACGTCCTGCGCGCCGTGGCGCAGAAGTTCACCGGCGCCGACCTGGACCGCACCCAGCTCGGCGCGGTGCGAAGGGGCGGGCACGGGCGCGTCTGACCCGGCCGCCGGTCAGGAGCGGACGAGGCGGCGCACCTTGTCCGCCGCGCCGCAGCCCTCCTTCAGCAGGCGCTCCCGTTCCGCCAGGAACGCCCCGCCGAGTTCCTCCCGGTGGTCCATGGCGACGTTCTCGCGGGCGCCGTTGAGGATGGTGCGCTCTTCCTCGTCGGTGTGGTGGGTGATGGCCTTGACCAGCTCTTCGAGCTTCTCGTCCCACTCCGCGGAGCCGACCTCGTCGACCTCCAGGAGTTCGAGAAGCGCCTTGTTGCCCTCCTCGTGCTCCTCCTCGCCGTGCTCGAGCTCGTCGTCGTCGATGTTCTGGTAGCGCTCGAGGGCGGGGTACACCTCGGACTCCTCGGCCAGCGCGTGCGCGATCAGCAGATCGGCGAACTCCCGCAGGGCGGCTGCCCGGTCGGCTTCGACGCTGCGCATCAGATGGAAGAGATCCTCCATCCTTCTGTGGTCCTGGAGGATGAGTTCGACGACGTCTCGTGTCTCGGTCATGGGGCGGGCATCACTTCCGTTCGGGGGAACCTTGCCGGAACCGCCTACCCCCGCCCGCCGCGTTCAGCCCCGCGGCGGCTCCGTCAGCCGGGCCAGCAGACCGGCGACCAGGGCCGTCTGGGCGGGCACCGTGTCGGGGTGGATGAACTCGCCCCGGGCGTGGGCACCGTCGCCGATCGCGCCCATCCCGCACAGGACCGGCAGGCCGAGAGCCGCGACGAAGTTGGCGTCGCTGGCACCGCCGACGGCGGCAGTGGCGAGGTCGGCACGGCCCTGCCCGCGGGCGACGTCACGGGCGAGGGCGAGAAGCGGGGCGGAGGCGGCGTTCAGGGTCATGGGCGGCCGGTTCCAGGCATGGTCGACCTCGATGCGGACGCGGGGATCGCTGACCTCGATGGCGGCGAACTCGGCGTCCACACGGTCCTGTTCGGGCTCGCTGCTGACCCGGATGTCGACACTGGCCTTGGCCCGGCCCGCGACGACGTTGGTGGCCGAACCGCCGCTGATCAGGCCGGTGTTGATGGTCGTGCCCTTCTCGGGGCGGGCGATCCGCGCCGCGGCGAGGACGAACTCGGACAGCGCGGTGATCGCGCTCGCCCCGTCCTGCGGTGCCAGCCCGGCGTGCGCCTCGACCCCGGTGGCGGTGACCTGGAAGATCCCGGAGCCCTTGCGGGCGGTCTTGACCGCGCCATGGGCGGTGGGCTCCAGGACCAGCGTGGCGTCGGCCTTCCGGGCGGTCTCCTCGATCACCGGGCGGGACGAGAGGGAGCCGATCTCCTCGTCGCCGTTGAAGAGGAAGGTGACGGTGGGCAGGGGCGCCCCGCTCTCGCGGGCCAGCCGCAGGGCCCAGATGCCCTGGGCCAGGCCGGTCTTCATGTCGAAGATGCCCGGCCCGCTGAGCTTCTCCCGGCCGTCGGGTCCGGCCGGCGGCTGCTCCCATCCGGCGAGCGTGCCGGTCGGCCACACCGTGTCGTAGTGGCCGACGAGGGCGACGTGCCCGGGTCCGGTGCCCTGGTACGTCAGGGTGAGGGTGTCACCGCACGCGCCTCCGTCGTACCGCCGCTCGCGGTCGGGCTTCCCCAGCCTGTGGACGGTCAGCTCCCGCAGGAGGTCGAGGCCCGCCGCGAGTCCGGGCAGGTCGTGGCTCCCGGTCTCCTGACGGACGAGGGCGAGGATGTCGGTGACGATCTCCGAAGAGACCTCCCGTGCGCGGGCGGTGACGGCGGCGGGTGCGGGTGACGATGTGGTCATGACCGGCTTTCTCGTGTCTGTCGCACGTCTCGTACGACGGTGTCGTGCGGGCTGTGGGGGTGGGTCGGGTCAGCCGACGCCGAAGGGGATGCCGAGCAGGTACCAGGCCACGAAGAAGGCGACCCAGACGATCCAGACGACGGCGGCGATCGGGATGGTGAAGGAGGCCAGCGTGCCGATGCCGGCGGACCTCTTGTGCTGCTGGATGAAGCCCAGGCACATGGCGAAGTAGGGGCTCATCGGGGTCACGCAGTTGGTGACCGAGTCGGCGACGCGGTAGACGGCCTGGGTGGTCTCCGGCTCGATGCCGATGAGCATCAGCATCGGGATGAGCACCGGGGCCGCCAGCGCCCACAGGGCGGAGCCGCTGGTGATGACCAGGTTCATGAAGGTGATCAGTACGGCGATGCCGACCAGCACGGTCCAGCCGCTGAGGTGCATGCCCTTCAGCGTCTCGGCGCCCTCGATGGCGATGACGTTGCCGATGTTCGTCCACTTGAAGTAGGCGAGGAACTGGGAGATCGCGAAGAACAGCACGAGGATCGGGGCGTAGCTGCGGGCGCCCTCGACCAGCGCGTCGACGATGTCGTTCGCGGTGCGGAAGGTCCCTACGCCGCGCCCGTAGACCCAGCCGAGCAGGGAGAAGAACAGGAACAGCACGACCGACATGCCGGTGATCACCGGGGACTCGACCAGGGAGCCGTGCGCGCCGCGCAGCGGGGAGTCCGCCGGGACCATGGCTGCCGCGATCACCGCGACGAAGCCGAGCGCGGCGATGCCGGTCCGGCGCAGGGCGCGGCGCTGTTCCGGGGTGACCTCGACCGCCTTCAGCTCCTCGGCGGTCAGCGCCTCGACCGGCTCGTCGGGGTCCAGGTCCGAGCGTCTGGCGATGACCTTCTCGACGACGACCGTGATGACGAGGGCGACCAGGACGGACGAGGCGAGGCCGAAGAAGTAGTTCGCGACCGGGGTGACGACGTGGTCCGGGTCGATGGTGTGGGCCGCGGCCGTGGAGATCGACGACAGCAGGGTGTCGGTGGTGGTGATCGCCGGTGAGGCGTCGTAGCCGGCGGAGATGGCGACGTAGGCGACGACGCAGCCGAGGACGGGGCTGCGGCCGGCCGCGCGGAAGATGAGCGCGCCGAGCGGGATGAGCGTGACGTACGCGGCGTCACCGGCGACATGCGCGACCATCGCCGTCATCGACAGCGCGAAGGTGAGGTACTTGCCCGGTACCCGCGCGACCATGCGGCGCAGCAGGGTCGTGAACAGGCCGCTGGCCTCGGCGACGGCGATGCCGAAGCCCACGATGAGGATGGTGGCCAGCGGCGGGAAGGTCGCGAAGTTGTCGACGGCGTCCTCGACCATCGTCGTCAGCCCCGCCTTGCCGAGCAGGCTGCGCACCTCGATGGTGTCGTGCGTGCCGGGGTGCACGGTGCCGACACCGGCGGCCGCGAGGATCGCGCTGAGGACGATCACGACCCCGGCGAGGATCCAGAACAGCCAGAAGGGGTTGGGCAGTTTGTTGCCGACCTTCTCGATCGCCGCGAAGGCGCGGAACGCGGCACGCAGGGCTCTCGACGGGGGCTCGGTGGGCCGGGGGTCGGTGGAGGTGGCGCTCATGGGTACCTCTTCGCGCATGAGGGGAGGTTGCGAGGCGACGCGTGGGGACGCGCTGGGGGACGTCGGGGACGTTTCGGGGGACGCCGGGGGACGTCGACGGGGGGACGTTTCCGCAAACCATGACAGCGAAGTGAGAGATTCTCTAGCCCCTGTGTGTAACAGCGGGATTAATCGGCAGCTGCTCGCGGTCTAAGGTGGGGCACCATGACGCGCCCTCTCCTCGACGAGCTCGACCGGCGCCTGATCGGGGCGCTGCACCTGGCCCCCCGGGCGACCTGGGACGACATCGGCGGGATCCTGTCCGCCGACGCCGGCACGCTGAAGCGCCGCTTCGACCGGCTGCACGAGGCCCGGATGGTGCGCGTCATCGGGCAGGCCGACTGGGGCATGCACTCCACGGCGATGCCGGTCCACGTCTTCCTGGACATCACCGGCGAGACCCCGCTGGCCGTCCTGGACCGGCTGCGCGCCCTCCCTCACCTCCAGCTGCTGGCGCAGATCTCCGGCGACTACCCCCTCTACGCCGTCGTCCACGCCCCCTCGGAGGCGGCCACGAGCGAGGCGATCGACCGGATGTTCTCGGTCCCCGGCGTCCGCCGCGTCAACGCCCTGCCCGCGCTCAGCACCCTGCGCCGGGGCATCACCTGGGACCCGCAGTTCCTGACCGGCGGCGAGCGGGCCGGCCTGCTGGAGCTGACCGGCACGCGGCCGGAGGGCACCGCGACGGCCACGCCCCCCGACCGGCCGCCGAGCGAGTCCGAGCGCACGGTCGTCGCCCTGCTGCTGCGGGACGGCCGCGCCTCCGCCGCGAGCATCGCCCGGGCCGCGGACCTGGCCACCTCCACCGCGCACCGCGTCGTACGCCGGGTCCTGGACGAGCGCTGGGTCCAGCCCCGGCTGGAGATCGTGTCGGAGTGGCTCGGCTTCCGGACCCCGTTCATGCTGCGGCTGCGCGTCGAGCCCGGCGAGACCCCCGAGGTCATGCGCCGCATCGACCAGCTCCCCCAGACCCGCCTCGCCGCGCATGTCGCCAGCGACCTGTCGGTCCTCGCCACCGGCCTGGTCGCCGACCGCTCCGCCCTGGCCCGCTTCATCGACGGCGAGTTGGCGAGGATCCCCGGGGTCACCGCCGTCAGCGTGGCCGTCATGCTCGCGGAGCCGCGCCGCTACTGGCTGGACCGGGACCGGGTCACGGGACTCGGGGAGTTCCACGCGCCGACGCTGCTGACGCCGCAGTAGCCATGACCTGCCGCTCCTGGCCCGTCCGGGCGGCCGCCGGCGCCGGCCATGCGGCTACCGCCCGCCCTCGCTAATGTTGACAAGTGGGAAATACCTGTCAGTAAGCGCTGTTTCCTCGTCTGCGGGAGAAGCCATGGGCCCTTCCTGGGCGTCTTCGTCTACGTCGTCGCCAGGGGCAAGGGCATGGGCAAGCGGGAACAGGACCACGTCAAGGCCCGGAGGGACGAGACGGACCGCTACATCCGCGAGACCGTCGGCGCCACCGGCCCCGCCGACGAGGCGGACCAGCTCGCCAAGCTCTCGCAGATCCGCGCCCGCGGCGACATCTCCGACGAGGAGTTCCGCCAGGCCGAGGAGAAGGTCCTCCACCCGTAACCGCCCGCGACGCGACCCACCGGGGACACGGTGAGCGGCAGCGTGTGGGCGGGGGCGGCCGTGGCCGCCGTGACGGCGGGGTACGCCCTCTTCTCCCGGCGGCTGGCCACCACCGTCATCTCGGGGCCGATGGTGTTCACCGGCTGCGGGATCGCCATCGGCCCGGTCGGGCTCGGCCTGCTCGACCTGAAGCACGACGCGGGCCCCGTGCTCACCCTCGTCGAAGCCGCCCTGACGCTGGTCCTGTTCACCGACGCGATGTCCGTACGGCGACGGGATCTGCGCCTGGGCGGATTCCTCCCCGGCCGCCTGCTGGGGATCGGACTGCCGTTGACCATCGGAGCCGGGTGGCTGCTGGCGTGGCCCCTGCTGCCGGGGCTGACTCTGTGGGAACTGGCCCTGCTCGGTGCGGTGCTCGCCCCGACCGACGCCGCGCTCGGCAAGACGGCGGTCTCCGACCGGCGTGTGCCCCCGCTGGTGCGCGGCGGCCTGAACGTCGAATCCGGCCTCAACGACGGTATGGCGCTGCCCTTCTTCGTCCTCTTCCTCGCCGCCCTGCCCGGAACCATGGCCTCGGAGGAGGGAGCCGCCGGGGTCTTCTGGCGGGCGCTGGTGCTCAGTACCGCGTGGGGACTGGTCGCGGGAGGGCTCGGCGGGTGGCTGTTGCGGTGGTCGCGTGCGCGGGGCTGGATCGGTGGTGACTGGCGGCAGACCTTCGTCCTGGCCGTGGCCGTGGGCTCGTACGCGGTGGCCGTCGCCTTCGACGGGAGCGGCTTCATCGCGGCCTGGGTGGCCGGTTTCGCCTTCGGTGTCTCCGTACGGCGGAGCGGACCGGCGAAGGCGTCGGCTGATGCGGCGAAGGCACCGGCTGATTCGGCGAAGGCACCGGCCGAGCCACCGGCCGCCGTAGACGACTCCGCCGGTCTCGCCGGGCATCTCGCCGACCTTCTCGCCTCGTTGAGCTTCCTGGTCTTCGGTGCCGTCCTGCTCGGGCCGACGCTGGACGACCTCGACTGGCGGATCATCGTCTACGCCGTGCTGAGCCTCACCGTGGTCCGGATGCTGCCGGTCGTCCTCTCCCTGGCCGGGACCGGCCTGGCCCTGCCCACGGTCGCCTACATCGGGTGGTTCGGGCCGCGCGGGCTCGCCTCCGTCGTCTTCGGGCTTCTCCTGGTGGAGGAACACGTGCCGGGCCTTCAGCTGCTCGGCCGGGTGATCGCGGTCACCGTCGCGCTCAGCATCCTGCTGCACGGCATGTCAGCGGTGGTCCTCGCGAAGCGGTACGGCGCCTGGTACCGGAAGGCCGCCGAGCGGCGGCCGCTGCGCGAGGACCTGCCCGGGGGCGGAGAGGCCGGGGCGCGCGCCCACGGCGCGGTAGGGCGACGGCGGACGTGAGGGTCCCGGGTGGGCGACCACCGGACTAGGTCTTTCGTGCCGGGCCACCCGGGCCCGGGGCCCGATTCGCCGTGGTCCCGGCGGCGGCTAGCGTCCCAGCCATGCGTATCGGACTACTTGGCACCGGCAACGTCGCCCGAGCACTCGCCCACGGCTGGAGGGCCGCGGGGCATGACGTCCTCCTCGGCTCACGCCGACCCGGGGAACGGACGGACCTCGGGCTCCCCGTGGGGAGTCTGAGCGAAGCGGCCGCTCACGCGGAGGTCCTGGTCAACGCCACCCCGGGGACCTTCTCCGTGGAGCTGCTGCACTCGATCGGGGCCCCGGCGCTGGCCGGTGTCCCGCTGATCGATGTCGGGGTCGGCCTCTCCGACGACTTCGTCGAGCTCTCGCACCCCAACAGCAGCCTGGGGGAACGGATCCAGGACGCGTTCCCCCTGACCCCCGTCGTCAAGACGCTGTGCACCATGGACTCCACGGTGATGATCGCCCCGGGCGATCTGGACGGCCCGAGCACCGTCTTCCTCTCCGGTGACGACACCGAGGCGAAGCGGACCACCGGACGGCTGCTCACCGACCTCGGCTGGCCGCCGTCGTCCCAGCTCGACATCGGCGGTATCCGCACCGCACGCGGACAGGAGCACTTCGCCCTGCTCTTCATGGGCATCGCGGGCGGGCTGGGCTCTCACACGTTCAACATCAACGTGGTCACCCGCCCGGCCGTCTAGCGGACGCTGCTGCTCAGTCCCCGACGCACTTGGGGTACTTCGAGCCCCGGTTGCAGTCGTGGTAGTCGTACTTGCTGACCCTGAACTTCGTCTCGTCACCGGCCTTGGCGGGGTCGACGACCAGGTAGAACTTCTTCCCGTCCTTGACCTTCTCGGTGACCTTGCCCTCCGGGCCCTTGTCGAAGTCCTGCGCGCATCCGGCGAGTGCGAGGACGCTGACTGCCACGAAAGCGGTGGCGAGGCGACGCATGTCGTGCTCCGATCATCTTGAAATCGCAGCTCAGTGTAGGGGTGAGCGCCTCGCGATTCGCGATCGAGAATGTTCCCGGGTGTGGATGAGAAAGGTCTGTGGAGGGCAGGGTGCGGAGTGCGGACAACTCCCTTGTCCCGCCACTGATCTGAGGGGTACTCATGCGCGACAGCCGTGATATGCGCGATCTCGCCGAATCGATCGAGTCGATGGAGCAACTCGCCGCCGTCTGGCGGGTGATGGTCCTCGACCGGGATCCGCAAGCGGATGTCCGCGACCTTCCCGGGATCGCCGTGCGGTGGGCCGACTGCCGGTTCGCCTTCTGGAACTGCGTGACGCTGACCGACGTCGGCGCGGACGCGGGGCTTCTGAAGAAGCGGCTGAACGAGGCGGCGGAGGTCATGCGATCGAAGGAACAGTCCGGGTTCTTATGGGTCTTCGAGGGACTCCTCGACGGCGAGGCACGGGCAGTGCTCGGGGAGGCCGCCGGGGAAGCGGGGCTTGCCTACGCGTTTCCCGGCACCGGCATGGCGGGAGACCTGCTACCCCTTCCCGAACCGGTCCACCCCGAGCTGACCTTCGCGCGCGTCACCGATGACGAGCTGCTGCGGGCTTATGCGGACATCAACTCGCGTGCGTACGGGTTTCCGCTGGAAGACGGGCGGGACGGGCTCGCCACGTCCTCGCTGTGGAAGAGCGAGGTGCACGCCTATCTGGGGCTACGGGACGGTACGCCCGTGAGCTGTGCCGCCACGGTGGCGGCACAGGGGCGGCTCTTCGTCATGATGGTCGCCACCGATCCGCAGTGGGAACGGCGGGGATACGGGGAGGCGGTGACGCGCAAGGCGCTGTACGAGGGTGGTCGTGCCACCGGACTGACCCGGGCGACCCTGCACGCGACGGCCGCCGGAGCGCCCGTGTATCCGCGCATCGGGTTCGAGCCGAACTCCCCGATGCGGTTCTACTCGCTCGAGGGCTGATCAGCCGGTTGGGCCACCGGTGCCGTCGTGGACCGGGGGATCACATGCGTCGGCAGGACCAGATGCCGGCCGTGCTCCCCCTCGGCGTCGTCGATGAGCTTCAGCGCCAGTTCGCCTGCCTCGCGCCCCATGTCCGACGGTGACTGGGCGACCGTGGACAGGTCGAACCAGTCCGCCAGCGGCTGGTCGTCGAAGCCGAGGACGGAGATCTGCTCGGGCACGGCGATCCGCGTCCTGCGCAGGTTCCAGACAAGGGCGACGGCGACCTCGTCCTGCTCGGCGAAGAGGGCGGTCGGCGGCTCGCGCAGGCTCAGCAGCGTGCCGAGCGCCTCGGCGGCGGCGCGCTTGTCGCCGACCCGGGTGGAGACCACCAGGCCGTCGTCGAGCGGGACGCCCGCCTCGGTGAGCGCCTGCTGGTAACCCAGCAGCCGTTCGTCGGAGCTGAAGGAGAAGCCGCTCGCCCCCTGCGTCTGGACGAAGGCGATCCGGCGGTGGCCGAGGTTGAGCAGGTGCCGGGTGCCGTGCAGGGCGCCGGCCACATCGTCGACGTAGACGCTCGGGCGGCCGTCGACGTGCTGGCTGACGTAGATCACCGGCATGCCGAGGTCGTCCAGCCGGGCCGTCTCCTCGTCGGTGAGGTCGAAGGAGAACACCAGGAGCGCGTCGGCGTTGCGGCGCGCCGGGAGGTGTTCGAAGAAGGCCGTGCGCTCGGCCAGGTCCGGGATCTCGTAGACGTTCAGCTGCAGGCCCGCCGCCCGCAGCAGCGGGGCCAGGCTGGACAGGGCGGATCCCATGAACCACGAGTTGAGCGTCGGGACCATCACCGCGACCGTCCCGGTCCGGCCCGTGACCAGGCTCGCGGCCTGCCGTGACACGGCGAAGTTCAGTTCGCGCGCGGCCTTCTCCACCCGGGCGCGCACCTCCGGCGACACCGTGGACAGGCCGCGCAGCGTGCGCGAGACGGTGGAGGTGGAGACCCCGGCCCGGTCGGCGACGTCGGCCATCGTGGGGTGCCGCTGAGCTGGAGGCATGAGCCGGACGTTAGCACAGGGATTCGCTCCCCCACCCCTGATGGTGACAGCGCTTTCATGGGAGTGAAGCCCGAGCAGTCAGCCGATTACCCCCGCGTAACGCATTGACTTCGGCAAAACACGCCCCTAGCTTGCAAGCGTTGTCCCAACAGCCCAGAAGAGATCCCTGCAGGATTCATCGTCAGCACTCTGACCTGCATATTCTCTTCATTCATTTCGTGACAACGCAGTCTCAGCAGCAGCCATGACCCCGGTTCCGCGCGACCAGGAGAGACATGACGACCAGAACCACCAGCAGAGCCACCGCGCTCGCCGCCACCGGGCTTCTCCTCACCGCCTGCGGCAGCGGCTCCGGGCAGGCCGGCCCACCGTCGTTCGAAGGGCGCGGGCCCATCACATACGTGGCCGGCAAGGACACCACGGGCACCGTCCAGCCGATGCTCGACCGCTGGAACAAGGCGCATCCGAAGGAGAAGGTCACCTTCATCCAGCTGCCGACGGACCCGGACGCGCAGCGCCAGCAGATGATCCAGAACGCGGAGACGAAGTCCGACGCCTACACGGTGCTGTCCCTCGACGCCGTGTGGACCTCGGAGTTCGCCGCCCACCGGTGGATCGACCGGCTGCCCGAGCAGCGGTTCCCGCTGGGCAGGATGCTGAAGCCGGTGGTGGAGACCTCGCGGTACCGCGGCGGTCTGTACGCGGTGCCGGGCAGCTCGGACGGCGGCCTGCTCTACTACCGCACCGACCTGCTGAAGAAGGCGGGCGTTGCCCGACCTCCCACGACCTGGGCGCAGATGACCGCCGCCTGCGCCAAGGTGAGGAAGCTGCCCGAGGCGAAGGGCATGTCCTGCTACGCCGGGCAGTTCCAGAAGTACGAGGGCCTGACGGTGAACTTCGCCGAGGCCGTGAACTCCGCGGGCGGCACCGTCACCGACCCGAACGGCAAGCCGGACGTCGACACCCCCGAGGCCAGGAAGGGCCTGGACTTCCTCGCCGGCTCCTTCAAAAACGGCACGATCCCGAGGAAGGCCATCACCTACCTGGAGGAGGACGGCCGCCAGGCCTTCCAGTCCGGCAAGCTGGTGTTCCTGCGCAACTGGCCGTACGCGTACTCCCTGGCCCAGAAGAGCGGTATCAAGGGCAAGTTCGCCACCGCTCCCCTGCCCGGGCTCAACGGGCCCGGCGCCTCCAGCCTCGGCGGCCACAACATGGCCGTGTCCGCCTCCGCCGGGAACAAGGCGACGGCCCTGGACTTCATCGAGTTCATGTCCAGTGAGGAGAACACCAGGACCTTCCTCGAGGACGCCTCCGTCGCCCCGCCGTACGCCTCCCTCTACGACGACAAGGCGCTCGTCGCGCAGTACCCGTATCTGCCGGTGCTCAAGGAGTCCATCCTGCGGGCCGTGCCGCGGCCCCGGGTGGTGCAGTACGGCGATGTGACCTCGGCGGTCCAGCGGGAGACGTACGCCGCGCTGACCGGCGAGAAGAGCAGCGCGCGGGCGTTGAAGGACCTGCAGAAGGCGCTGCGGAAGGCGGTGGCGCTGTGAGGGCCGGGGTCATGACCGGGACTCCGGCAGAGCCCGATGTCCGTACGGAACCCCGGCGGGCGCCGAAGCCGGGCCGGGCGACCGCCGGTTCGGGGCGGCTGGCCGCGCTGCTGGTCTCGCCGACGCTGCTGGTGCTGACGATCGTCGTGCTCTACCCGACGCTCATGGCGCTGAAGGAGTCGCTGTACGGGGCGAAGGAGCTGGATCCGAAGACCGGATTCATCAGCGACACCGAGCCGTTCGTCGGGCTCCAGAACTACGCCGAGATCTTCGGCGAGGCCGGGGCGCGGTTCTGGAACGCCTTCTGGAACACCACGTTCTTCACCGTCGTCACGGTCGGCCTGGAGACGGTGGTCGGGGTGGCCATGGCGCTCATCATGCACAAGGCGTTCCGGGGCCGGGCCCTGGTGCGGGCCGGGATCCTGGTGCCCTGGGCGGTGCCGACGGCCATCTCCGGACTGCTGTGGCGGTGGATCTTCAACAGCGACGGCGTCGCCAACGCGCTGCTCGGACAGCAGATCCTGTGGACCACCGAGGGCTTCCACGCCAAGGTCGCCGTGATCGTCGCCGAGGTGTGGAAGACCGCGCCCTTCATCGGGCTGCTGGTGCTGGCCGGCCTCCAGGTGATCCCGAAGGAGGTCTACGAGGCGGCCCGCATGGACGGGGCCCGGCCGGTGCGACAGTTCTGGCACATCACCCTGCCGTTGGTGAAGCCCGCGCTGCTGGTGGCGGTGCTGTTCCGCTGCATGGACGCGCTGCGGATGTTCGATCTGCCCTACATCCTCGTCGGCGCGCAGAAGCACTCGGTGGAGACGCTGTCGATGCTCGCGCAGAACGAGGCGGCCAACGTCCGCTTCGGACCGGCCTCCGCGTACGCGGTGATCCTCTTCCTGTACGTGTTCCTGATCGCGCTCGCCTTCGTGCGGCTGCTCGGCGCCGACCTCGTCGGGGGCGACGGCAGGAGAAGGCGCCGTCGTACGGAGGTGGCGGCATGACGCTCACGGTCAAGTGGCGGCGGTGGCTGCCGTATCTGGGGATCGCCGCGGTGGTGGCCTACTGTCTGGCCCCGTTCTACTGGATGCTGGTCTCCAGCCTCCGCCGCACCGAGGACATCTTCGACACCTCGCTCGTCCCGGCCCCGCTGTCCTTCGAGAACTACCGGGCCGTGTTCGACCCCACACAGGGATTCGGGCGCGCGCTCCTCAACAGTCTGATCGTCGCCGGGATCACGACCGCGGCGGCGCTGCTGCTCGCCACGTTCACCGCCTACGCGATGGCCCGGCTGGAGTTCCGCTTCAAGCGGCTGATCCTCACCCTGATCATCGCCACCTCGATGTTCCCGGTCGTCTCGATCGTGGTGCCGTTGCTGAAGCTGTTCACGGACATCGGCTGGATCAACACCTACCAGTCGATGATCGTGCCGAGCATGTCCTTCGCGCTGCCGCTGGCGGTGTGGAACCTGACCACGTTCTTCCGGCAGATGCCGGACGAGCTGGAGCACGCGGCGATGGTCGACGGCTGCACCCGCGGCCAGGCCTTCCGCAAGGTCATCGTGCCGCTGGCCGCCCCCGGCATCTTCACGACGGCGATCATCACCTTCATCTGCGCCTGGAACGAGTTCCTCATCGCCCTTTCGATGACCAACAAGCCCGGTATGCAGACCGCGACCGTCGCCATCTCCAAGTTCACCGGCGCCACGACCTACGAGACGCCGTTCGGCAGCCAGATGGCCGCCGGCGTCCTCGTCACGGTCCCGCTGGTGGTCATGGTGCTGCTCTTCCAGCGCCGTATCGTCGCCGGGCTCACCGCCGGCGCCGCGAAGTAGTCCCGCCCCGCATCAGAAGGAGCCCCGTGTCCCCCACCGCCCCCTGGTGGCGCAGTGCCGTCATCTACCAGGTCTACATCCGCAGCTTCGCCGACGGGAACGGCGACGGCGTCGGCGACATCGCCGGTCTCCGCTCCCGCCTGCCCTACCTGAAGTCCCTCGGCGTGGACGCCGTCTGGATCAACCCCTGGTACAAGTCGCCCATGGCCGACCACGGCTACGACGTCGCCGACTTCCGGGCCATCGACCCGCTGTTCGGCACCCTGGCCGACGCCGAGCGGTTCATCGAGGAAGCACACGCGCACGGGATCCGGGTGATCCCCGACATCGTGCCCAACCACACCTCCGACCGGCACGCCTGGTTCCAGTCGGCGCTGGCCGCCGGGCCGGGCAGCGCGGAACGCGAGCGCTACGTCTTCCGGCCCGGGCGCGGAGCCGACGGGGCGCAGCCGCCCAACGACTGGATGTCCTGCTTCGGCGGCCCGGCCTGGACCCGGCTGCCCGACGGGGAGTGGTATCTGCACCTGTTCGCTCCCGAGCAGCCCGACCTGAACTGGCAGCACCCCGAGGTGCGGGCCGAGTTCGAGTCCGTCCTGCGGTTCTGGTTCGGGCGTGGCGTCGACGGCTTCCGCATCGACGTCGCCCACGGTCTGATCAAGCACCCGGAGCTGCCTGACCTGCCGCCCCGCCGGGACCCGGACGCCGGACCGCCCTTGGAGCACGTCGACCATCCGCACTGGGACCGGGACGAGGTGCACGAGATATACCGCTCCTGGCGCAAGGTCGCCGACGAGTTCCCCGGCGACCGCTCCTTCGTCGCCGAGGCCTGGGCCGACACGCCCGAGCGGCTGGCGGCGTACGTCCGCCGGGACGGTCTGCACACCGCCTTCAACTTCGACTTCCTCATGTCGAGCTGGGACCCGAAGGACCTGCGCGGGGTCATCGACGACTCCCTCGCCATGCTCGGCGCGGTCGGCGCACCGGCCACCTGGGTCCTCTCCAACCACGACGTGACGCGCCACCCGAGCCGCTACGGCCGCCGTACCGCCAAGCGCTGGGTGGCCAACGAGAGCTACCGCCCGGAAGGCCCCCTGGACTTCGAGCTCGGCACCCGGCGGGCCCGGGCCGCCGCCCTGCTCATGCTCGCCCTGCCCGGCGGCGCCTACGTCTACCAGGGCGAGGAACTCGGCCTGCCCGAGGTCGAGGACCTGCCCGAGGACGTCCTCCAGGACCCGACCTGGGAACGCTCCGGCCACACCGACCGGGGCCGCGACGGCTGCCGCGTCCCGATCCCCTGGTCCGGGCGGACGGCTCCCTACGGCTTCAGCCCCGACGGCGCCACGGCCGGCCCCTGGCTGCCCCAGCCCGCGCTCTGGGCCGAGCACACCGTCGAGAGCCAGACCGGCGACCCGGCGTCCATGCTGGAGCTCTACCGTGCGGCGCTGCGCATCCGACGCGACCACCCCGCCCTCGGCGACGGCACGATGACCTGGCTGGACACACCGGACGGGGTGCTGGCCTTCACCCGCGACCCGGGCTTCGTGTGCCTGGTCAACCTCTCCGCCGAACCGTACGAGCTGCCCGCACACTCCGGGCTCCTCCTGTCCGGCGCCCCACTGGAGAACGACCGGCTGGGGCCGGACCAGGCGGTGTGGCTGGCGGTGTAGGCCTCCGGTGGAAAGCAGTTGACCATTCCCGCAGCCTGGCCGAGGAGCGGTAGAGGCGCGTCCCGGGCTGTCTGATCAGCGCCGCGTTCGATGTCGACGGGCCCGAGCGGCAGCGGTCGTTCACCGACGCGGTGATCGCGGCCCGGCCGCGCGAAGGCGGCCATCCCGGGGCGGTCTCGGCCCACTTCCTGCACAGCGTCGACGGCAGCCGGGTGCTTCTCTGCACGGAGTGGACCAGCGCCGAGGCCCACCAGGAGGCGGCCGAGGCCGGCGATCACGACGAGGGGCACGAGCTGTTCTCGGGGACACCCGGGGTGCGGCTCACGCACGGCGGGCGGTTCCGGCTGTATCGCACCCTGCGCTGAGACTCGCTCACTCCTCGCCCTGGCCGCCCTCGATCACTCCGCCCACCGTGAACCCGATCACCGTCCCGCCCCCGTCCCGCCGGACCGCGAACGGCGCTCCCCCGTGCGCGAGAGCCACCTCGCGGACGATGGACAGGCCCAGGCCGGAGCCCGGCAGGGAGCGGGCGTCTGCGGCGCGGTAGAAGCGGTCGAAGACGCGGGCGAGGTCGTGGTCGGTGATGCCGGGGCCGCGGTCGAGTACCTCGACCCGGATCGTGCCGGGCCGGGCGGGCCCGGCGACGACGATCTCGACGGGGGCCGTGCCGCGCTGGTCGAACTTCACGGCGTTCTCGACGAGGTTGGACAGCGCCCGGGTCAGCATCCCGGGCCGTCCGTCGGTCGTGGTGTCGCCGCTCGCGCGGAGCGTGATCTGCCGGCCGCTGCGGCGCCGGGCCAGGCCCGCCACCTCCTCCGCGAGGTCGGCGACGTCCACCCGCCGGGGCGGCTCGGTGTCGGACTGCCCGGCCGCGAGGTCGACGAGCTCGTTGACCAGGTCGGTCAGCTCACGGGCCTCCTGGCCGAGGTCGGCGACCAGTTCCTCCCGGGTCTCCGGCGGCAGTTCGTCGATCCGGCGGAGCATCGAGATGTTCGTCCGCAGCGAGGTCAGCGGCGTCCGCAGCTCATGGCCCGCGTCCTGGACCAGCCGCCGCTGGTCCTCCTCGGACTGCGCGAGCCGCCCCAGCATGCGGTCGAAGGCCCGGCCCAGCCGGCCCACCTCGTCATGGCCGGCGACCGGCACCTGGATGCCGAGACGGCGGGTCCGGGCCACGTCCTCGGCTGCGTCGGTCAGGACGAACAGGCGCCGTGTGATGCGCCGGGCGAGCCACCAGCCGAACAGACCGGCGGCGACCACGACGGCGGCCATCAGCAGCAGCGTCCGCCGCTGGAGCGCCCGCAGCAGGTCCTCGACGTCGCTGAACTCCTGCGCGACCTGCACCGCGCCCCGCCCGCCGCCGAGGGAGACGGTCGCGACACGGTAGACGTCGTCGCCCACGTCGACGTCCTTGTGCTCGGCCACCCGCCCGGACAGGGCCGCGGCGGCGATCCGCACATCGGCCCCGGTCACCGGCAGTCCCGGACTGCCCCGGTCGACGACACTGCCGTCCGGGCCGAGCACCTGCACGTCGGTACGGGCGGGCCGCACGAGGTCATGGCCCGGCGCGGCGGAGGAGAAGTCCTCCGGCGTCATCCGGTTCTCCCGCACCTCGTCCCGCAGGTCCTGCACCACCTCGTCGAACACCGTCTGCTGGTCCACCCGCACCAGCCGGGCCGCCGCGCTGTAGGACAGGATGCCGACCAGGACCGTCACGGCCGCGGTCACCGCCGCGAACGACACCGCGAACGTCGTGCGCAGCGAGACCAGCTTCGGCCGCCGCCCGCTCAGCAGCCGGCGGAGGCGGCCCACTCAGTCCTCCCGCAGCACGTAACCCACGCCCCGCACCGTGTGGATCAGCTGCGGCCCGTCCGGATCGTCGAGCTTGCGGCGCAGATAGCCGACGTAGACGGCGAGGTTCTTCGAGCCGGGGCCGAAGTCGTAGCCCCAGATACGGTCGTAGATCGTCGAGTGGTCGAGGACGATGCCCGCGTTGCGGACCAGCAGCTCCAGCAGCTCGAACTCGGTGCGGGTCAGCTCCAGCTCGCGCGCGCCGCGCCAGGCCCGGCGCGCCTGCGGGTCCATGCGGATGCCGGCCGCCTCGATGAACCGCTCGGGGAGCTGCTGCCTGGGCGCCTCGGGCACGGGCGGGCTGCCGAGGGGTGCGCCACCGGCGGGTGCGCTGCCGGCCTGTGCGCCGCCGACCGGTGCGCCACCGACCGGTGCGCCACCGAGGGGGTCACCCACCCCCACCGGGCTCGTGCGGCGCAGCAGCGCGCGCAGCCGGGCGAAGACCTCCTCCACGTCGAAGGGCTTCACCACGTAGTCGTCGGCGCCCGCGTCCAGCCCGGCGATCCGGTCGGCGGTCTCCACGAGGGCCGTCAGTATCAGGACCGGCGTCCGGTCGCCCTCGGCGCGCAGCACCCGGCACACCTGGAGCCCGTCGATGCCGGGCATCATCACGTCCAGGACGAGCACGTCCGGACGGTTGCGGTGGGCCTGCGCCAGTGCCTCGACACCGTCGGCGACCGCCATGACCTGGTAACCCTCCAGGGTCAGGGCGCGCTCCAGGGCGTTGCGGATGGCGCGGTCGTCTTCGGCGAGCAGCACGGTGTGGGGCACGCGTCCAGTGTGCCTGGCGACCGGCTCCCCGGGACCGGATGCGCCGCGCCGGGGCGTCCTTCTTACTCCCCTCTCACCCCCGCGCCCGAGCCAGCCGGGCCGCGTGCGTCGGCGCGTCCGGCACGTCCGCCGGGCGGCCCACGGCGAACTCCTTGCGCAGCACCGGTACGACCTCCTCGCCCAGCAGGTCGATCTGCTCCAGCACGGTCTTCAGCGGCAGCCCGGCGTGGTCGACCAGGAACAGCTGCCGCTGGTAGTCGCCCGCGTACTCGCGGAAGGCCAGCGTCTTCTCGATGACCTGCTGCGGGGTGCCGACGGTCAGCGGCGTCTGCGCCGTGAAGTCCTCCAGCGACGGCCCGTGCCCGTACACCGGCGCGACGTCGAAGTACGGCCGGAACTCGCGCACCGCGTCCTGCGAGTTCCGCCGCATGAACACATGCCCGCCGAGTCCGACGATCGCCTGCTCGGGCGTGCCGTGCCCGTAGTGCGCGTACCGGGCGCGGTACAGGTCGACCATGCGCTTGGTGTGATCGGCCGGCCAGAAGATGTTGTTGTGGAAGAAGCCGTCGCCGTAGAACGCGGCCTGCTCGGCGATCTCCGGCGAGCGGATCGATCCGTGCCAGACGAACGGCGGTACGCCGTCCAGCGGGCGGGGCGTCGCCGTGAAGCCCTCCAGCGGCGTACGGAACTTCCCCTCCCAGTCGACGCCCTCCTCCCGCCACAGGCGGTGCAGCAGGGCGTAGTTCTCGACGGCGAGCGGGATGCCCTGCCGGATGTCCTGCCCGAACCAGGGGTAGACCGGCGCGGTGTTCCCGCGGCCCAGCATCAGATCCACCCGGCCGTCGGCCAGATGCTGGAGCATCGCGAAGTCCTCGGCGATCTTCACCGGGTCGCTGGTGGTGATGAGGGTGGTGGCCGTGGAGAGGACCAGCCGCTCGGTGCGGGCGGCGATGTAGCCGAGCATCGTGGTCGGGGAGGAGGGCACGAAGGGCGGGTTGTGGTGCTCGCCGGTCGCGAAGACGTCGAGCCCGGCCTCCTCGGCCTTGAGCGCGATGGCGACCATGGCCTTGATCCGCTCGCGCTCGGTCGGGGTCCGGCCCGTGGTCGGGTCGGGCGTGACGTCGCCGACACTGAAGATCCCGAACTGCATGGTCGCTCACCCTCCAGGTTGTTTATCCTTCAACAGTACTCGGGGGAACGACAGCGGGTGCGGGGGCATTCCAGGAAGCGGGCGCGGCGGCATTCCAGGAGGGGTCCCTGCCGGTCCGCCCGAGCAGCCGCTCCAGGGGCGACGCGTCCTCCGTCACCGGCACCGCCTCCCCGAACACCCCCATCTTCCTGGCCGTCGGCGCCAGCTCGTCCACCGCGCCGGACAGTTCCGCCACGACCGCCTCGTCGGCACCCGGGTCCTCCTGGCCCGTCGCCCGCGCCAGGTCCCACACATGCACCGTCAGATCGAGCAGCGCCATCGATCCGACCAGCCGCGCCGGCATGTTCATCGCGCCCGTCGTGCCGTCCTCGGCACCCGGCGCCGACCAGGCCGCCACCAGCCGGTCCGTCTCCCGGGCGAACCGCTCACGCCACTCGGGGCTCCCGGCGACCGGGTCGGGCGACCCACCGAAGTCCGACGCCTCCTTCGCGGCCAGCCGCTGGAACTGCACGATCACCTGGAAGAGGTGATCGACCAGCGCCCGCACGTCGTACTCGGCACAGGGCGTGGGCGCGGCGAGCGCCGCGTCGGGAATGCCCCGCACCACCGGCACCGCCCGCTCCCGCGCCATGCCCAGCAGCTCACCGATGCGGTACGTCCTCACAGGGTTCGTGTCCATGCTCCGACCGTAGGGACAGCCACGACCGCCCATCTTGAAGAAACGCGACGTACGATCCGGCCATGGAGGCCCCCCGCCACGACACCCGCGGGATCGTCGACCCGTCCGGGCTGCTCAACCGCGTGCGATTCCGCCGCCACGAGCCCGCCGAGCCGCTGCGCCGGTACGTCGAGTGGTACTGGCTCATCGACTGGGACCTGCCCGCGCCCTACGCCTCCCACGTCGTCCCGCATCCGTCCGTCAACCTCACGTTCCAGTGGGACGAGGACGAGGGTGCTCCCTACGGCGAGGTCACCGGCGTCGCGCTCGGCCTCTACACCAGGAAACTGACCGGCCGGGGCCGGGTCTGCGGGGCGAAGTTCCGCCCCGGCGGCTTCCGGCCGTACGCCCCCGAAGAGCCGGTCTCCCGCTGGACGGGCCGCACACTGGCAGCCCAGGAGGTGTTCCCGCAGGTCACCGCCGACACCGCCCGCGCGGTCGTCACCCCCGCCGACGACGCCGCCCGGGTCGCCGCCCTCGACGCCTTCCTGCTCTCCCTGCCCCGCACCCCGGACCCTCAGGCGGACCTCGCGATCGACCTCGTCGCACGCATCCGCGCGGACCGAACCGTACGCCGCGTCGGCGACTTCGCCCACGCGCGCGGCCTGTCGGTACGGGCGCTGCAACGGCTCTTCTCGACCCAGGTCGGCGTCAGCCCCAAGTGGGTCATCCTCCGCTACCGCATCCACGAGGCCCTGGAACAGGCCGGCCACCGCGACGACGTCGACTGGGCCGCCCTCGCCGCCGACCTCGGCTACGCCGACCAGGCCCACCTCGTACGGGACTTCACGACGACGGTGGGAGTGCCTCCCACGGCCTACGCGGCGGAGACCCGAGCCGGCCGTTAGGGAGCATGCGAAGCTGACCACCATGTTCGTGCTCCGCTCCGCCGCCCTCTTCGTCGTCGCGGCCCTCTTCGAGATCGGCGGCGCCTGGCTGGTCTGGCAGGGCGTGCGCGAGAACCGGGGCTGGCTGTGGGCGGCCGGCGGCGTCCTCGCGCTCGGCGCGTACGGCTTCGTCGCGACGTTCCAGCCCGACGCCCACTTCGGCCGCGTGCTCGCCGCGTACGGCGGGATCTTCGTCGCCGGTTCGATCCTCTGGGGCGTGGTCGCGGACGGCTACCGCCCGGACCGCTGGGACATCACGGGCGCACTGATCTGCCTCGCGGGCATGGCGGTCATCATGTACGCCCCGCGAGGAGACTGACCGGCCCTCGGCCCGGGAGCTCAGAACGGCTCGTCGGGCGGCAGCAACCCCAACTGCCCCAGGAAATCCATCTCGTCGAAGTACAGCCGGTAGTCGACGATCCGCCCGTCCCGCACGGTGGCGATGTCCACCCCGCGGATCCTGATCTCCTTCTGCGTCGGCGGGAGCGTCTCGCCGTTGGGCAGCTCCAGCGGCCCGGTGTTGCGCCCGCTGAAGAACCCCTCGTCGATGGCCGTGTCACCGACCTCGTAGGAGTGCAACGGCTGGAACGTCGCCTCGGGGACCGCCTCCGTCATCGTCCGCCAGTACTCGACGATGTTGTCGCGCCCGCGCAGCTCACCCTCGTCAGGGGTGAAGGCGACCGCGTCCTCGGCGTACAGCTCGCCGATGACCTTCAGATCGGCGTGCGTGGTGACCGCGTCCGTGAGCCGGTCCATGACCTCACGTGCCTCGCCCATGATCCACCTCCAGGAAAAACCGGAAAAGCAGGGGACCACCCGCCCTCATTCTCCCACCGCGGGCCCCGCCTATCCTGGCCGGAAGCCCTGAGGGCCTTCTGATGGCCCCGTACACCGCACCCACGTCCGAGGAGCTCCCATGGCCACCGCCGCCCCGTCCGCAGCCTCCCGCATCGCCGTCGTCACGGGTGCGAGCAGCGGAATCGGCGCCGCCACCGCCCGGCAGCTCGCCGCGGCTGGCTACCGCGTCGTCCTCACCGCGCGCCGCAAGGACCGCATCGAGGCACTGGCGGAGGAGATCAACAAGGCGGGCCACCAGGCCACGGCGTACGCCCTCGACGTCACGGACCGCGCGGCGGTCGACGAGTTCGCCACGGCCTTCAAGACGATCGGCGTCCTGGTCAACAACGCCGGCGGCGCGCTCGGCGCCGACCCGGTCGCGACCGGTGACCCGGCCGACTGGCGCCAGATGTACGAGACGAACGTCATCGGCACGCTCCACCTCACCCAGGCCCTGCTGCCCAAGCTGGACGCGAGCGGCGACGGCACGGTCGTGGTCGTCTCCTCCACCGCGGGCCACGGCACCTACGAGGGCGGCGCGGGCTACGTCGCCGCCAAGCACGGCGCCCACGTCCTCGCCGAGACCCTGCGCCTGGAGATCGTCGGCCGGCCGGTCCGCGTCATCGAGATCGCCCCCGGCATGGTCAAGACGGACGAGTTCGCCCTGACCCGCTTCTCCGGCGACGCGGCCAAGGCCGAGAAGGTCTACGAGGGCGTGGCCGAGCCCCTCACGGCCGACGACGTCGCCGACACCATCACCTGGGCCATCACCCGCCCCAGCCACGTCAACGTGGACCTCCTGGTCCTCCGCCCCCGCGCCCAGGCCTCGAACACGAAGGTCCACCGCGAGCTGTGACGCCGGTGCCCTCGGCGCGTCAGCCCTTCACGCAGACGACCTGCTTCAGCTTCGCCACGACCTCCACCAGGTCCCGCTGCTGGTCGATGACCTGCTCGATGGGCTTGTAGGCGCCCGGGATCTCGTCCACGACGCCGGAGTCCTTGCGGCACTCCACGCCCCGGGTCTGCTCCTCCAGGTCCTTCGTCGAGAAGCGCCGCTTGGCCGCGTTACGGCTCATGCGCCGGCCCGCGCCGTGCGAGGCCGAGTTGAAGGACTTGTCGTTGCCGAGGCCCTTCACGATGTACGAACCCGTGCCCATGGAGCCGGGGATGATGCCGTAATCGCCGGAGCCGGCCCGGATCGCGCCCTTGCGGGTCACGAGCAGGTCCATCCCGTCGTAGCGCTCCTCGGCCACGTAATTGTGGTGCGCGCTGATCTCCGGCTCGAAGACCGGCTTGGCCTTCTTGAACTCCTTGCGGACCACGTCCTTGAGGAGCGCCATCATGATCGAGCGGTTGTACTTCGCGTACTCCTGCGCCCAGAACAGGTCGTTGCGGTACGCCGCCATCTGCGGGGTGTCCGCCACGAAGACGGCGAGGTCGCGGTCGACCAGGCCCTGGTTGTGCGGGAGCTTCTGGGCGATGCCGATGTGATGCTCGGCCAGTTCCTTGCCGATGTTCCGGGAACCGGAGTGCAGCATCAGCCAGACAGAACCGGTCGTATCCGTGCAAATTTCAACAAAGTGGTTGCCGGATCCAAGCGTTCCCATCTGCTTGGTCGCACGTTCCTGGCGAAACTTGACCGCCTCCGCAACCCCGTCGAACCGCCCCCAGAAGTCGTCCCACCCGGCCGTACCGAACCCGTGCAGCCGCCCCGGGTCGACGGCGTCGGCATGCATCCCCCGCCCCACCGGAATGACCTGCTCGATCCGCGACCGCAGCCGCGACAGATCCCCGGGCAGGTCGTTCGCCGTCAGGGACGTCTTCACCGCGGACATCCCGCAGCCGATGTCGACCCCCACCGCCGCCGGGCACACCGCACCCCGCATCGCGATGACCGAACCGACCGTCGCGCCCTTGCCGTAGTGCACGTCGGGCATGACGGCGAGGCCCTTGATCCACGGCAGCGTGGCGACGTTCCGGAGCTGCTGGAGCGCGCCCTCCTCGACCGAGGCGGGGTCGGCCCACATCCGGATCGGCACTTTCGCACCAGGTACCTCTACATACGACATAACGTCCTCAATCCCCCGTAAGCGAACAGAAGTCTTCAAGAGCAAATACCGGAGCCAAGGTCTACGAAAGGGAATCCGGACCGGCGTTCACGGCAGTGCGTGCGATAGACATTGTGTTCATCGGCTGCCCGGCGACGGCAAGCCAATATCCGCCCCGAGAGGAGCCACCACGTGCAACGGAAGGCGTACGCACCCGGTATCGCCGCGCTCCTCGCGGCCCTGCTGGCCGGCTGCACCGGCAGTCCGGACGACGGCGGCACGACGGACGGCTCCAACCCGGGCGACACCGGCACGGCTTCGCCCGCCGCCGAGCCGGGCCGCTACCGCACGCTCCCCGAGCCCTGCACCGCGGTCGGCGAGAGCATGCTCGACGAACTCCTGCCCGGCATCCGGCAGATCACCGACGGCGAGCAGCGCGAGAAGGCCTACGAGGGCGAGCCGACGGTCACGTTCGACACCGACCGCAAGGTCGGCTGCCAGTGGAAGGTCGACGGCCGGGAGGCCACCGACCACCTCCTCGTCGACTTCGAACGGGTC
Source organism: Streptomyces sp. NPDC057099 (assembly GCF_042671245.1). NCBI lineage: Bacteria > Bacillati > Actinomycetota > Actinomycetes > Kitasatosporales > Streptomycetaceae > Streptomyces > Streptomyces sp. NPDC057099. Next base: position 23,901 of record NZ_JBHUTX010000005.1, on the reverse strand, counting down.
GTCTCCTACGACAACGCCGTCAGCGACGACAACCAGGCCGAGCAGCTCTTCGCGGAGCGGGAGGCCGGGGCCCACCTCCCCGAGCCGACGGCCACCGAGTCGGCCACCTCGGAGTCCCCCGCCGCGGGCAGCACCCCGGCCGGCGGTTCCTCCGCCGCCCCGAGCGGCTCCCCCGGCTCGACCTCCTCCCCGTCCTCCCCCTCGGGCTCCTCGTCGCCCTCGACGTCCACCTCCGCCACCCCGACCGAACTCCAGCCCCGCGTGCTGGAGGATTTCGGCGACGAGGCCTTCATCGACGACGAGCTGAGCAGCTCCGGTTCGACGGCCAAGCAGCGGACGGTGACTGTGGCGTTCCGCACGTCCAATGTCATCGTGACCATCGAGTACGCCGAACAGCCGGCCACCGTCGGCGTCGTCCCGGACAGCAAGGAATTGCAGGACAGGGCCCAGAAACTGGCCTCCCAGCTGGCCGATTCGCTGAGCGACTGAGGCCCCTTCACGCCCCCTTCACGCACACCCGCAAAGCACCCGAAGGAAGGCCACACCTCCGCCTCACCGCGTACGGTGACCACTCGGCCCCGTTCCGACCGCAGGGAACCACGAGCGTCATGAGTGAAGGAACCATGCAGCGACGAGCACAGCGAGACCAGCAGGACCAGCGAGCGAAGCGCCTCAACCGCGCCCTTGTCTGCGCGGCCGTCGTCCCCGTGATGCTGGTCGCCGCCGGCTGCTCCTCGGACTCCGGCTCCGGCGACACCACGGACAAGGCCGCGAACGCGGCGGCTTCGGCGTCCGCGAGCCCGTCGCCGACCGTCGAGGCGGCGGCGTACGACAAGCTTCCGGAGTCCTGCAAGGCACTGTCGAAGAAGACGCTGAAGGACCTCGTTCCGAAGAGCAAGTCCGGCAAGGAGGGCAAGTCGGACGATGTCTCCACGCGCGGCAGCTGCTCCTGGAACAGCCTCGACAACAACGGCGTGAAGGGCTCGCAGTTCCGCTGGCTGAACGTGTCGATGCTGCGCTTCGAGTCGGATGCCGCGCGCGGCTCGGGCGAGAAGCTGGCCCAGCAGTACTACGAGAAGCAGGTCCAGGACGTCCAGGCCTCCGAGGGCGCCAAGGGCGTCAAGTCGGAGCCGGTGCCGGACACGGGCGACCAGGCGACGGCCGTGCGCTACGACCTGAAGAAGAAGGAAGGCACCTTCAAGCAGCAGACGGTCGTGACACGCGTCGAGAACGTCGTCGTGACGCTGGACTACAACGGCGCGGGTCTGGCCGGCGACAAGTCCCCGAGCGCCGACGACCTGGCGAAGGACGCCGAGAAGGCCGCGAAGGAAGCGGTGGCCGCGGTGGCCGAGGCGAACGGCGCGGGCGGCGGCAAGGCCGGCGGCGACCCGTCGAAGCCGGCGTCGAAGTCCCCGTCCAAGCAGCCCTCGAAGGGGGCTTCGAAGGGCTCCTCCGCGTCGCCTTCGAAGTCGCCCGCCAAGAAGAGCTGAACACCACCGACCGGAACCGGCCACCCGTCCTCCGCACACATGTGCCACCCTGTTGCGCGCAACAGCACGCAAGGGGAGGGGAAGACGGGTGGCCGCGCCACAACTGACTCGGATGCACCGCGTTCTCATCGGCGTGGTCGTGGCCGGCGCCGTGATCATCGCCGGCATCGGCTTCGCCGGTTCGTACGCGGCGGTCCGCGAGTTGGCCCTGCAGAAGGGCTTCGGGAACTTCTCCTACGTCTTCCCGATCGGCATCGACGCGGGCATCTGCGTCCTGCTGGCCCTGGACCTGCTCCTCACCTGGATCAGGATCCCGTTCCCCCTGCTCCGCCAGACGGCGTGGCTCCTGACCGCGGCGACGATCGCCTTCAACGGCGCGGCCGCCTGGCCGGATCCGCTCGGCGTCGGCATGCACGCGGTGATCCCGATCCTGTTCGTGGTCGCGGTCGAGGCGGCCCGCCACGCGATCGGCCGGATCGCCGACATCACGGCCGACAAGCACATGGAGGGCGTCCGCCTCACCCGCTGGCTGCTCTCCCCCGGCCCCACGTTCCTCCTCTGGCGCCGCATGAAGCTCTGGGAGCTCCGCTCCTACGACCAGGTCATCAAGCTGGAGCAGGAACGTCTCGTCTACCAGGCCCGCCTCCGCTCCCGCTACGGCCGCAGCTGGCGCCGCAAGGCTCCGGTGGAGTCCCTGATGCCGCTGAGGCTGGCGCGCTACGGCGTCCCGCTCGCGGAGACGGCCCCGGCGGGCCTGGCGGCGGCGGGCATAGAGCCCGCTCTGCTCCCCCCGGCGCCGCAGCAGCAGCACCAGTCGGCGCTGGAAGCCGACCCACAGCGAACGGCACCTCACAGCGAGCAGCGCCCGCAGCTCGAGAGCAACCGAAACGCCGAGTACGTGGACGACGTACCCGAACCGGACCAGAGCCCCTGGTTCAACACCCCTCGCGAGGTCGAGTACCAGGGCGGCTACGACCCGACGTACGAGGCCGAGCAGTACGAGCCCCCGTACGAGCCCTCGTATGAACCCCCGTACGAGCCTCCGTACGAGCCTCCCGTCGAACAGGCACCCAGCCCGGAAGACACCGGCAGCTTCCCCATCCCGGTGGGCCCCAACCGCACCCGCGAACTCGGCGACGGCGGCGGCCCTCCGCAACCGACCGAGGAGGACTACTACCGGGCCTTCCGCGAGTCGACGAAGGGCGGCAACGGAGCCCCCACCCCCCGTGGATTCATCGCCGACGTCGAGGCGACCTACGGCATCACCCTGGAAGAGGCCGAGTCCAAGCGCATGGTGAACCGCTTCTCCAACCGCCTCAACGCGGAGATGACGGACGAGCACATCGCATGAGAAAAGGGGCCCTGAGAACAGGGCCCCTTCCTCACATCAGCGGCTACTCCCCGAGCAGCGCCCGAACCCGCTCCTGCCCCACGGCCAGCAGCAGCGTGGGCAGCCGCGGCCCGGTGTCCCGCCCGACCAGCAGGTGGTACAGCAGGGCGAAGAACGACCGCTGGGCCGTCTTGATCTCCGGCGGCAGTTCCTTCGGCGTCGCGTCGGCGGAGAACCCGGCCTGCACCTTGGGCACGCCGTAGACGAGATGCGTCAGCCCGTCGAGCGACCAGTGCTCGGCGAGCCCGTCGAGCAGCAGCCGCAGGGACTGCTGGGAGGCCTCGTCGAGGGACTTCAGCAACTCGGCGTCGGCCTCGTCGCGCACGATCGTCCGCTGGTCGGCGGGCACGTGCGTGTTGATCCAGGCCTCGGCCTTGTCGTACCGCGGCCGCGCCTCGTCGATCGAGGTCAGCGGCTGCTCCGGGTCCAGCTCGCTGAGGATGCGCAGCGCCTGGTCCGCGTGCCCGGCGGTGATGTCCGCGACGGACGCCAGCGTCCGGTACGGCAGCGGCCGCGGCGTCCGGGGCAGCTCACCGGCGGCCGTACCCACCGCACGCGCGTGCGCGGCGGCGTCGGCCGGCAGGACGCTGCCGTCGGCGACCTTGGCGTCCAGCCGGTCCCACTCGTCGTACAGCCGCTGGATCTCCTGGTCGAAGGCGACCTTGAAGGACTGGTTGGGCCGGCGCCGCGCGTACAGCCAGCGCAGCAGCTGCGGTTCCATGATCTTCAGGGCGTCCGCCGGGGTCGGCACGCCACCGCGCGAGGACGACATCTTCGCCATCCCGCTGATGCCCACGAAGGCGTACATCGGCCCGATGGGCTGCTGCCCGCCGAAGATCCCGACGATCTGCCCGCCGACCTGGAACGACGACCCGGGGGACGAGTGATCGACACCGCTGGGCTCGAAGACGACGCCCTCGTACGCCCACCGCATCGGCCAGTCGACCTTCCAGACCAGCTTGCCGCGGTTGAACTCGTTCAGCCGGACCGTCTCCGAGAAGCCGCACGCGGTGCAGGCGTACGTCAGCTCGGTGGAGTCGTCGTCGTAGGACGTGACGGTGGTGAGGTCCTTCTCGCAGTTGCCGCAGTACGGCTTGTACGGGAAGTAGCCGGCGGTGCCGGAGCTGCCGTCGTCCTCACCGGCCGCGCCCGAGCCCTCGGCGGCCTCCAGCTCGGCCTCGTCGAGCGGCTTCTGCTGCTGCTTCTTGGCCGGGGCCTTCTTCGTCCGGTACTGGCCGAGGATCGCGTCGATGTCGCCGCGGTGCTTGATGGCGTGCAGGATCTGCTCGCGGTACACCCCGGAGGTGTACTGCGCGGTCTGGCTGATCCCGTCGAACTCCACGCCCAGCTCGGCCAGCGACTCGACCATCGCGGCCTTGAAGTGCTCGGCCCAGTTCGCGTACGGGGAGCCCTCCGGCGCCGGGACGGACGTCAGCGGCTTGCCGATGTGCTCGGCCCACGACTCGTCGACGCCCGCGATACCGGCCGGGACCTTGCGGTACCGGTCGTAGTCGTCCCACGAGATCAGGTGCCGCACCTGGTGGCCCCGGCGGCGGATCTCGTCGGCGACGAGATGCGGGGTCATGACCTCGCGCAGGTTCCCGAGGTGGATGGGGCCGGACGGTGAGAGCCCGGACGCGACGACGACGGGTTTGCCCGGGGCCCGACGCTCCGACTCCTCGATGACCTCATCCGCGAAACGGGAGACCCAGTCGGTGGTCTCGGTGCTCTGAGCCACGATCGGCACGTCCTTCTTTCTCCAGGGCAGCCGTACGGTCAACGGCCGGTGCCCATTCTCCCAGACGGCATCCCGCCCGGGAAAACCGCTTTACCCCCCGTGGGATACTGAGCGGGTCTATCGATCCACGAGGAGAACGGCATCCATCCCATGACCTCGGTCACGTCGCTCACCGATCAAGTCCAGCAGCGTCTCGCGAACGCCCTGTCGGCCACCCGGCCGGAGGCCGACGCCGACCCGCTGCTGCGACGTAGCGACCGGGCCGACTACCAGGCCAACGGGATCCTGGCCCTCGCCAAGAAGGCCAAGTCGAACCCCCGGGAGCTGGCGACGGAGGTCGTCGGCAACATCGTCACCGGTGACGTGATCAAGGACGTCGAGGTCTCCGGCCCCGGCTTCCTCAACATCACGATCGCCGACCGGGCGATCACCGAGAACCTCGCCGCGCGGCACGCGGACGGCGAGCGTCTCGGCGTGCCGCTGAAGGAGAACGCGGGCATCACGGTCGTCGACTACGCCCAGCCGAACGTGGCGAAGGAGATGCACGTCGGTCACCTGCGGTCGGCGGTCATCGGTGACGCCCTGCGCGGCATGCTCGACTTCACCGGCGAGAAGACGATCGGCCGGCACCACATCGGCGACTGGGGCACCCAGTTCGGCATGCTCATCCAGTACCTGTTCGAGCACCCCGGCGAGCTGGCCCCCGCGGCCGACGTCGACGGCGAGCAGGCGATGAGCAACCTGAACCGGGTGTACAAGGCGTCGCGTGTGCTCTTCGACGCGGACGAGGAGTTCAAGGAGCGGGCCCGCAAGCGGGTCGTCGCCCTGCAGTCCGGTGACAAGGAGACACTCGAGCTGTGGCAGCAGTTCGTGGACGAGTCGAAGGTGTACTTCTACTCCGTCTTCGAGAAGCTCGACATGGAGATCCGCGACGAGGAGATCGTCGGCGAGTCCGCCTACAACGAGGGCATGCCCGAGACCGCCCGCCTCCTGGAGGAGACGGGTGTCGCGGTGCGCTCCGAGGGCGCGCTCGTGGTGTTCTTCGACGAGATCCGCGGCAAGGACGACCAGCCGGTCCCGCTGATCGTGCAGAAGGCCGACGGCGGCTTCGGCTACGCGGCCTCCGACCTGACCGCGATCCGCAACCGGGTCCAGGACCTGCACGCCTCGTCCCTGCTGTACGTCGTGGACGTCCGTCAGTCGCTGCACTTCAAGATGGTCTTCGAGACGGCACGCCGGGCAGGCTGGCTGAGCGACGGCGTCACCGCGCACAACATGGGCTACGGCACGGTGCTCGGCGCGGACGGCAAGCCGTTCAAGACGCGTGAGGGCGAGACCGTACGTCTTGAGGACCTGCTGGACGAGGCGGTGCAGCGGGCCGCCGAGGTCGTGCGGGAGAAGGCGCAGGACCTCACCGAGGACGAGATCCAGGAGCGGGCCGCGCAGGTCGGCATCGGCGCCGTGAAGTACGCCGACCTGTCGACGTCGCCGAACCGGGACTACAAGTTCGACCTGGACCAGATGGTGTCGCTGAACGGCGACACGTCCGTCTACCTCCAGTACGCGTACGCCCGGATCCAGTCGATCCTGCGCAAGGCGGGCGAGACGAAGCCGGCCGCCCACCCGGAGCTCGAACTCGCCCCGGCGGAGCGGGCGCTCGGTCTGCACCTGGACGCGTTCGGCGACACGGTCTTCGAAGCCGCCGCGGAGTACGCCCCGCACAAGCTGGCCGCGTATCTGTACCAGTTGGCTTCGCTGTACACGTCGTTCTACGACAAGTGCCCGGTGCTGAAGGCCGAGACGCCCGAGCAGGTGGAGAACCGCCTGTTCCTGTGCGACGTGACGGCCCGGACGCTGCACCAAGGCATGGGCCTGCTGGGCATCCGGACGCCCGAGCGGCTCTGACCGGGCCGTGACGACAGGCCGAGGGCGGCACTCCCCCGTGGAGTGCCGCCCTCGGGCGTTGTGACGGACTGCTGGTCACCGGCAGCCGACCCACGGGTTGGACCCCTGGGCCCGGACGGTGTCGCCGGTCCCCGGCCTCAGCGCTGAGCCGTGCTGTTCGCCCCGTCCAGTGCCTCCCGGATGATGTCCGCGTGCCCGGCGTGCTGGGCCGTCTCCTGGATCAGATGCAGCAGGATCCGGCGCGCCGACCAGTACTCGCGCTCCGGCGGCGACCAGGGAGTCATCGGCAGGGGCACGCGGTGGTCCAGGTCCGGCAGCCCGGCCAGGGCCTCGTCGGTCGCCCGCGCGGCCGCGGTGTACGCCTCCAGCAGCCCGTCGAGCGTGTCGCCCTCGGCCATCCGGTACTGCCCCATGTCGAGCATCCCGTCCGGCAGTTCACCGTCGCCCTTGACCATGACCCGCGTCCACGCCGCCTCCCCTTGAGCGAGATGCTTCACGATCCCGCCCAGGGTCAGCTCGCTCACGGTCGTACGCCGGGCGGCCCGCTCGTCGTCGAGTCCGCGCACGGTGATCAGCAGCAGTTCCCGCTGCTCGGCGAGTGCGTACGACAGGTCGGTCTTCTCCGAGGAAGTGGTCATGGAAGGACCGTACGGAGCAATTAGGTCAGCTCGCGTCCGCTGATGTCCCCTTGTCAGTGGTCGGATTTACAGTCACCACCATGGCGACACTTCCGAACCCGCTTCCGACCCTGGCGGCAGACCCGAGCGGCCGCGCCCAGGGACTTCGACTGCCCGCCGGGACGCTGGTCGACAGCACCGACGAGGGCCCCTGGCACGAGCCGTTGCTGTGGTGCGCGCAGGAACGGGCGCTGCCGGGTGGCTGGTCGGCGCTGGAGCCGACGCGGCGGGTCGGGCTGCTGCCGGTCGTGCTCGACGTGGGGGACGGGCACGGCGGGCCGGACAGCTGGGAGTTGATGCCCGGCGAGGTGTCCTACCCCGGGGATCACGACGCCGAGGAGGTGCTGGCGGAGTACTGGGAGGAGTGCGCGGCGGAGGACGACGTATGGCCCGGGCCGGCCACGCCGGCCGCTCGGGGTCAGGACCCGGACGCGGTCGCCGCGCGCGTCGCGGACTCGCTGCTCGAGGACGGCGCTCCGCTCAAGGACCCCCGCCTCGCCCTGGTCCCGGCCCGCCGCAGCGCCGACATCCCGACCGCGATCGGCTGGACGGGCCCGGCGAACCACGAGGGCGACACGGCCCGTATCAGCGCGGTGCTGCGCTCCTGGGAGGACCGCTTCGGCATACGGGTCGTGGCCCTCGCCTTCGACCATCTGCTGGTGTCGGTCGCCGCCCCGCCCACCACCCTCGCCGAGGCGGAGGCCGTCGCCGCCGAGCACTTCGCGTTCTGCCCGGACAACTTCTGGCAGAGCACCGACTCCACCCTGCGGTCCTACGCCGAGCGCCAGGTCGTCGACCAGACGACCTGGCACTTCTGGTGGGACTGAGCCCGCCCCCGGCGGCCCCGGCTCAGCCCTTGGCCCCGATCCCCGCGTACACGTTGATGTCCGCGTCCGTGACGTCGTTGATGTCGCGGTAGCGGACCCGCTCGATGTCGTCGAGGCCGGCGAGGAAGGACTCCTCCGGCTGCTCGGGGACGGGGGCCGCGTGGTCGGGCCGCCAGTGGTGCGCCGGGACGACGCCCGGGTCGGCGATCTCCAGGAAGTTGTCCGTGAAGAACCGCTCGACGTCCGCCCGGGTCCGCAGCACGAAGGTGAACCCCCGCTCGGTGTAGGTCCGCTGGACCGCGCGGATCTTCTCGGGGTTGAGGTCCTCGGTGAGATGGCTGAGCACCAGCCGGCTGCCGACGGGCAGCGCGTCGAGCAACTCGCGCACCAGCGGATACGCCTCGCCGTCCTCGACGAAGTGCAGGATCGCGACCAGGCACAGCGCGACCGGCTGGTCGAAGTCCAGTGTCTTGGCGGCCTGTTCGAGGATGCGGGCCGGGTCCCGCAGATCGGCGTCGATGTAGTCCGTACGACCCTCGGGGCCACTGGTCAGCAGAGCCCGCGCGTGCGCGAGCACGACCGGGTCGTTGTCGACGTACACGACCCGCGACTCGGGGGCGACGCGCTGCGCGATCTGGTGCACGTTCTCGGCGGTCGGCAGCCCCGTGCCGATGTCGAGGAACTGCCGGATGCCGTCCTGCTCCACCAGCGTGGTCACCGCGCGCCGCAGGAAGTCGCGGTTGTGCCGGACGTCGAGGTACCCGCGCGGATTGGCGGCGAGCCCGGCGGCGGCCGCCGCCCGGTCGGCCGGGTAGTGGTCCTTGCCCCCGAGGAAGACGTCGTAGACCCGCGCCGGGTGCGCCTTGCCGCTGTCGATCCTCCTCTGCAGCTCGGCGGGATCCTGGCTGAGCGCGTCACCGGACATGGACGTCTCCCTGAAGAGTAGGTGGTTCAATCAGCAACCACTACGACGGTCAACAACCTAACGCCTCAAGTGATTTGATGGTGCCCGTGGAGAGCTTGGCCGCCCCGGCTCCCCGAGCAGCCGATCTTCTACCCGGTCCAGCAGGCCGGCGGACGGACGATCCTCGAAACTGTGGATCCCGGCCGAGGAACTCGACGAACCCCCGTCCGTCCATCACTCGGTGGTCCCCTCCTCGACCCACTGGTCGCCGCCCAGCGGGAACTCGTACGCCGGACGGCCGTTGTTCCCGCTCGTGCGGAAGGGCCGGCCCTTGTCGTCCACCGTCAGCGTGCCCTGCCGGCTGCCGCTGGACCAGCTCAGCTCCAGGTACCAGCTGACGTCGTAGGCGGAGGCGTCGGCCCGGATGTAGTAGACCTCCGGGTCGGACTGGCTCACCGAGAACGGGAAGTCGTCATGGCCCGCCTCCGGGACGACGGAGGGACGCGCGGCGTCGAGGGCGACCGTGAAGAAGCGCGTCGGGACGCCACCGCCGCAGCCGACGCCCGGATAGCCCATGGCGTAGTCGTTCCAGGCGAGCGGCGTCCGCTTGCCGGCCATACGGACCGTCAGCCCGTCGACGACCACCGTCTCCTTGCCGGTGCCCTGCACGGTGAGCTTCAGAAACTGCTTCCCCGACGGAACGGCCCCGTTCGCCGCCACCCAGGCGGGCGCGTCCTGCTCCAGCGGCGGCGGCCCGACCTGCCCCGGCGGACGGTTCACCAGGTAGCGCTGGGAACAGGGGTCTTCCCAGGCGTGCGGGGTGGTGTTCACGGTGAGGGGGACAGCTCCGGCGGCGGGGGCGCCGTCACGACCGGGCCGGTCGCTGTCACCGCCGGCGGCGGGGGCGCGCGAGGCAGGGGTCGCGGAGGCGGACTCCTTCCCCTCGCCCTTGCTCTTCCCCTTGTCCTTGTCCTTGTCCTTGTCCTTGCCGGTGTCGGCGGAGGAACTGCCCGAGGGCGACGCCGAGGCGACCGTGTCCCCGTCCGGCGTCCGGCCATCGTCGGACACGGCAGCAGCACCCCGACGCCCGTCGTCGTCCGCCCCGCCGGAGGGAACGGCCACGGCGAGCCCGACCCCGCCGAGTACGACCGCCAAGGCGATACCGGCGAGGAGGGCGGGCCGAGGACGCCGTGACCGGGGCTTCTCCACGGGCACCGCCTCCGAAGCCGGAGCGTCGGCAACCGAAGCCGGAGCGTCAGCAATCGCAGCCTCTGCCTCTGCCTCTGCCTCTGCCTCTGCCTCTGCCTCTGCCTCTGCCTCTGCCTCTGCCCCCACAGGCTCGGCCGAGCCCCCACCCCCCTTGCGCCCCCGCCCGGCATCCGCCAGCACCCACCGCCGATGCAGCTCGACGAGCTCCCCGGGCGACGCCTTGCACAGCCTGGCGAGCCTCTCCACCGGCGCGTAGTCGGCGGGCACGGCATCCCCGTTGCAGTACCGGTGCAGCGTCGACGTACTCATGTGGAGCCGCTTGGCGAGCACCCCGTAGCTCAGCCCGGAACGCTCCTTCAACTCCCCCAGCAGCGCGGCGAACTCCGCCGCGGCCGTGCCTTCCGACACCCTTCCTCCATCCCCCATGTCCCGTTCACCCGTTCCAGGGCAGGGACGTTTCCCCAGGTCACCGCGCGTACGAGCGTTCCAGCGTCCCTGATGGTCCGCCGGGTGTGGCGGCCGGGACGGATCACCGCACAAGCTCTGGTCATCCAAGCAGCCGCTCCCGGCCGACCGGTCGGCGGCTCGCTCGGGCCTTCTCGCCAACCGCCTTTGTCCGAAAGGGAACCCACTCATGCGCAAGTACCACGCCCTCCCCGTAGCCCTCCTGGCCGCCCTCGCCCTCACGGCGTGCGAGGACGGCACGGGCACACAGGACGAGGGCGCGGCCAAGCCCCAGATGACGTCATCGACGACGGCTGCCACCGCGCCCCAGCAGACGTCCACCGACGCGAAGGGCACGCAGTCCGGGACGACCGGCAAGGCGCAGGGCGGAAACTCCGGGGCCGCGAAGCCCACCGACCCCGCCGACCCGGCCAACCGCGTCTCCTGCAACGGCAGCAACACCACCGTCACCGCCCAGCCGGTCCGCCGCCCCGTCAACCACATGCTGATCACGGTCAAGAACACCGGCTCGAAGTACTGCGACCTCACCTACTACCCGGTGCTGCGCTTCGACGAGATGCAGTGGGCGCCGCGGCCGATCGAGGACTCCAAGCCGCAGGCGGTCACGACCCTGGCCCCGGGCGAGTCCGGATACGCGGGCGTGACGCTGTCGGCGGCCGACGGCAGCGGCGACGGCGGCACCACCGGCCGCAAGCTCGAGGTGGGCTTCCAGGGCCGCACGCCGAACAGCAACGGCGGCCCCTCCGCACTCCCGACCCTCCCGGCCAAGGGCATGTACTACGACAGCTCGCTGACGGCCACGTACTGGCTGCGGGACATGGACGAGGCCCTGACCTACTGATCCCTGACCTACTGATCCCTGAGCTGCTGCTCCCTGACCTACTGCTCCTTGAGCTTCTGGGCCGCTTCGGTGGCCCAGTAGGTGAGGATGTTCCGCGCACCGGCCCGCCGGATGCCGGTCAGGGACTCCATGATCGCCCGGTCCCGGTCGATCCAGCCCCGCTCGGCGGCGGCCTCGATCATCGAGTACTCGCCGGAGATCTGATACGCGGCGACGGGCACGTCCGAGGCGTCCGCGACCCGGGCGAGAATGTCCAGGTAGGGCCCGGCCGGCTTGACCATCACCATGTCGGCGCCCTCCTCGATGTCGAGGGCCAGCTCCCTCAGGGACTCCCGCACATTGCCGGGGTCCTGCTGATACGTCTTCCGGTCCCCCTGCAGGGACGAGCCGACGGCCTCCCGGAACGGCCCGTAGAACGCGGAGGCGTACTTCACGGTGTAGGCGAGGATGGCGACATCCTCCCGCCCGATCTGGTCGAGGGCGTCACGGATGACCCCGACCTGCCCGTCCATCATCCCGCTGGGGCCGACCACATGGGCTCCGGCGTCGGCCTGGACCTGGGCCATCTCGGCGTACCGCTCCAGGGTCGCGTCGTTGTCGACCCGCCCCTCGGAGTCCAGCACCCCGCAGTGCCCGTGGTCGGTCGTCTCGTCGAGGCACAGATCGGCCATGACCAGCAGGTCGTCCCCGACTTCGGCCCGCACGTCCCGGAGGGCGACCTGCAGAATCCCGTCCGGGTCGGTGCCCGGCGTCCCGAGACCGTCCTTCTTCGACTCCTCCGGCACGCCGAACAGCATGATCCCGGAGACCCCCGCCGCGACCGCCTCGGCGGCGGCCTTCTTCAGACTGTCGCGCGTGTGCTGCACGACCCCGGGCATGGCCCCGATCGGCACCGGCTCACTGACGCCCTCGCGCACGAAGGCCGGAAGAATGAGATCGGCGGGATGCAGACGGGTCTCGGCAACCATCCGACGCATGACGGGGCTACTCCGCAAACGCCGCGGCCGAGTACCGGGAAAAGAACCGTACGTCGTCATGCCACCTACGCTACGCCCGCACCAAACGCCCCGATGCCGACGCCCTGTCGCGTAACTGCGGGCAATCGTGCCGCTAAGGGCGGCACGGGCGGGCGGTGGGGGTCCCCCCGCTCGAGCGAAGCCGAGAGTGGGGGAGGCACCCCGCTCCGCCGGGCTGCGCACCCACCCGCCCTCAGCCCCAACGCCGAGCACCTTGAACCCCACAGCCCCACAATGCGCCCCCACCCACCCAGGTCCATCCTGAAACCAAAGGACAAGGACCCCGACGGCCAAACCCCATCGCCGCCGCCGTCCCTCCGTACGCCCATCCACGGAGGACGCGATGACCGCCCCCCACCACACCCCCGACCTCTTCGCCCTGTCAGAGATAAACGGCCCGGTCCTACGCCCCGGCGACCCCGCCTACGCCGACGAAGTCACCGGCTTCAACCTGGCCGCCCTCCACACCCCCGACATCGTCATAGGCGCCACCGGCCCCGACGACATCGTCACCGCCATGCGCTGGGCGAAGGCCACCGACACCCCCGTGGCCGTCCAGGGGACCGGCCACGGCGCCAACTTCCCCATCGACCACGGCCTGTTGATCAACACCGCCCGCATGACCGACGTACGGATCGACCCCACCGCCCGCTCGGCCACCATCGCCGCGGGCGCGAAGTGGAGCCACGTCATGGCCGCGGCCGCCCCGCACGGCCTGGCCGGCCTCTGCGGCACCTCCACGGACGCGGGCGTCACCGGCTACACCCTCGGCGGCGGACTCCCCGTCCTCGGCCGGGCCTACGGCTATGCCGCCGACCTGGTCCGCTCCTTCCAGGTCGTCACCCCGGACGGCCTGCTGCGCGAGACGGACTCCCGGCACGAACCGGAACTGTTCTGGGCCCTGCGCGGCGGCAAGGGCAACGTAGGCGTCGTCACCTCACTCGTGACCGACCTGATCCCGCTGGCCCGCCTCTACGGCGGCGGCATCTACACCCCGGGCGAACACACCGAGACCCTGCTGCGAACCTGGACGGACTGGACCCGCACCGTCCCGGACGAGATGTGCAGCATGTTCTCGGTCCTGCGCCTGCCGCCCATCCCCCAGATCCCGGAGCCCCTGCGCGGCGGCTTCTGGGCCCGGGTCGCGATCGCCTGGCCGGGCGACACGGCCGAGGGCGAGTCCCTGATCGCCCCACTCCGCGAAGCCGCCCCCGTGGCCGTCGACACGGTCGAGGAAATGGACTACGCGGCCCTGGACCGCATCCACATGGAACCCCAGGACCCGCTCCCGGCACGGGAGTGCTGTCTGCTCCTGCGCGACCTGTCCCCGGAGGCCATCAGCACGCTCCTGGCGCAGGCCGGCCCCGCGGCCGGCGTCGACTACCCGCTCCTGGTCGTCTCGCTGCGGCACATGGGCGGCGCGATGGCCCGCGCGTCCGCCGTCGAGGACGCCGTCTGCGCCCGCGACGCCCGGTACTTCCTCGAATCGGTCGGCATCCTGGCCGCCCCGCCCGTCGCCGAGGCCCTCGAACAGGCGACGGCCCGGCTCTACACCGCGATGGCCCCCTACGGCACGGGCCGCACCATGGTCAACATCCACGGCACCCCGGGCGACGAACAGGACATCGCCCGCGCCTGGACCCCGGAGGTCTACGACCGCCTACGCCACGACAAGGCCACCTACGACCCGACGAACCTACTGCGCTACGGCCACGCGGTAACACCCGCATTGCCACACCCACCCCAGCTGCGGGCATGCGTGCCTCCCCAAGTGCCTTAAGGGCCTGGGAGGTGCCCCCAGGGCGGCACGGGTGGGCGGTGGGGGTCCCCCCGCTCGAGCGAAGCCGAGAGTGGGGGAGGCACCCCGCTCCGCCGGGCTGCGCACCCACCCGCCCTCAGCCCCAACGCCGAGCACCATCAAGCCCGGCCAAGCCCTACGGGCCGGCTCGCCCCAGCCCGCCTCAGGTCGTAGACCGCCTCCGCCGAGCCCCCGGCCGCCGCTCGCTGGGCCGGGTCACCGCATCCCCGGCCTCGACAGCGGCAGCTCTCCGCTTCGCGCCGAAGTCGGCCAGCGCCTCGGCCAGCTTGTGCACGGACGGCTCCGGCGCCATGACGTCCACCCGCAGCCCGTGCTCCTCGGCGGTCTTCGCCGTGGCCGGGCCGATACACGCGATCACGGTCACGTTGTGCGGCTTGCCGGCGATACCGACCAGGTTCCGCACGGTCGACGACGACGTGAACAGCACGGCGTCGAACCCACCGCCCTTGATCGCCTCGCGCGTCTCCGCCGGCGGCGGCGAGGCCCGCACGGTCCGGTAGGCCGTGACGTCGTCGACCTCCCAGCCCAGCTCGATCAGCCCGGCGACCAGCGTCTCCGTGGCGATGTCGGCCCGCGGCAGGAACACCCGGTCGATCGGGTCGAAGACCGGGTCGTACGGCGGCCAGTCCTCCAGCAGACCGGCGGCGCTCTGCTCCCCGCTCGGCACCAGGTCCGGCTTCACACCGAAGGCGATCAGCGCGTTGGCCGTCTGCTCGCCGACCGCCGCGACCTTGATCCCGGCGAAGGCCCGGGCGTCGAGCCCGTACTCCTCGAACTTCTCCCGCACGGCCTTGACCGCGTTCACCGAGGTGAAGGCGATCCACTCGTAGCGGCCCGTGACGAGCCCCTTGACCGCACGCTCCATCTGCTGGGGCGTGCGCGGCGGCTCGACGGCGATGGTCGGCACCTCGTGCGGCACGGCCCCGTACGAGCGCAGCTGGTCGGAGAGCGACGCCGCCTGCTCCTTCGTGCGCGGCACGAGCACCTTCCAGCCGAACATCGGCTTGGACTCGAACCACGCGAGCTGGTCGCGCTGGGCGGCGGCGGAACGCTCACCGACCACGGCTATCACCGGCCGGCCGCCGTCCGGCGAGGGCAGCACCTTGGCCTGCTTCAGCGTCTGCGCGATCGTGCCGAGCGTGGCGGTCCAGGTGCGCTGCCGGGTGGTCGTACCGGCGACGGTGACCGTCATCGGGGTGTCCGGCTTGCGGCCCGCGGAGACCAGCTCGCCGGCGGCCGCGGCGACGGAGTCCAGCGTGGTGGACACGACCACCGTGCCGTCCGACGCCCCGACCTCCGTCCAGCACCGGTCCGACGCCGTCCGCGCGTCCACGAACCGCACGTCCGCGCCCTGCGCGTCGCGCAGCGGCACACCGGCGTACGCGGGCACACCGACGGCGCTCGCGATACCGGGGACCACCTCGAAAGGCACCCCGGCGGCGGCGCACGCCAGCATCTCCTCGGCGGCGTACGTGTCGAGGCCCGGGTCACCGGACACCGCACGCACGACCCGCCTGCCGCCCCGCGCGGCCTCCATGACAAGATGTGCGGCATCCCGCACCGCGGGGACCGCGGCGGTGGTTGACGTGCCGTCAACTACCGTCAGCTGGGGCGTTCCTGTGCCCGGCGCCGGATCCTGGGAAGGATCCGAATCCGTGTGCACTTCGGAGACGCCCTGCCTGGCGTGCTGACGTACGACGTCGAGCACCTCGTGCTCGGCGACGAGAACGTCCGCGCTCGCCAGCGCCTCTACGGCGCGCAGAGTTAGCAGTCCCGGATCTCCGGGTCCGGCACCCAGGAAGGTGACGTGCCCGTGTTCAGGACCGGCGGAAAGGGTGGTGGGGCTCAATGTGCTCGCTCCCCCATCAGACCGGCCGCGCCCTGGGCGAGCATCTCGGCCGCGAGTTCGCGACCGAGCGCCATTGCCCCGTCGTGCGTCTCGGGCACGGGACCGGTGGTGGACAGCTGCACCATGCGCGTGCCGTCGGTCGTACCGACGACGGCGCGCAGGCGCATTTCCTTGACAATCTGCCCGTCGGCCAGCAAGTCGGCCAAAGCGCCCACGGGAGCGCTGCAGCCGGCCTCCAGGGCGGCGAGCAGTGACCGCTCGGCCGTCACGGCGACCCGCGTGAACGGGTCGTCGAGCTCGGCGAGCGCGGCGACGAGGTCCGCGTTTTCCGCGGCACACTCGATCGCGAGTGCCCCCTGGCCGGGGGCGGGCAAAACCGTGTCGACCGACAGGAAGTCGGTCACCTCGTCACCGCGGCCGATCCGGTTCAGTCCGGCGGCGGCCAGCACGACGGCGTCGAGCTCACCGCCCCGCACGTATCCGATCCGGGTGTCGACGTTGCCGCGGATCGGGACCGTCGCTATGTCCAGTCCGTGGCTGCGGGCGTACGAGTTGAGCTGGGCCATGCGGCGCGGCGAACCCGTACCGATGCGGGCCCCGCTCGGCAGGTCGGTGAACTTCAGCGCGTCCCGGGCGACGATCACGTCCCGCGGGTCCTCCCGCACGGGTACGGCCGCCACGACCAGGTCGTCGGGCTGCGCGGTCGGCAGGTCCTTCAGCGAGTGCACCGCGAAGTCGACCTCGCCCTTGAGCAGCGCGTCGCGCAGGGCGGTCACGAAGACGCCGGTGCCGCCGATCTGGGCGAGCTGCTCGCGCGAGGTGTCGCCGTACGTGGTGATCTCGACGAGCTCCACGGGCCGCCCGGTCACCCGGGTCACGGCCTCGGCCACCTGCCCGGACTGGGCCATGGCGAGCCTGCTGCGGCGGGTACCGAGCCGCAGTGCCCCTGTTTCGTTCGCTCCCCGCGTGTCGTTCATGCCGACCCTCGGTTCTTCTCGGTAGTGCTGTCCTCGGCGCGGGAGACGGCGGCCACCGTCTCGGGGTCGAGGTCGAACAGGGTCCGCAGCGCGTCCGCGTACCCGGCGCCGCCGGGCTCGGCCGCGAGCTGCTTGACCCGTACGGTCGGCGCGTGCAGCAGTTTGTCGACCACGCGCCGCACGGTCTGGGTGATCTCCGCACGGTGCTTGTCGTCGAGGCCGGGCAGCCTCCCGTCCAGCCGGGCGATCTCGCCTGCCACCACATCGGCGGCCATGGTGCGCAGGGCGACCACGGTCGGCGTGATGTGCGCGGCCCGCAGTGCTGCCCCGAAGGCCGCGACCTCGTCGGAGACGATACGCCGGACCTGGTCCACATCGGCAGCCATCGGAGCGCCCGCGGAGGCCTCCGCCAGCGACTCGATGTCCACCAGCCGCACGCCGGCGAGCCGGTGCACGGCCGCGTCTATGTCGCGCGGCATCGCCAGGTCCAGCAGGAAGAGCACGGGCTGCGGCCGCGGCGGCTCCTCGACCGGCTCGGGCCGGCGCCGCTCGGGGATCCGGCCGACGGTGGCCACGGTCGCGGCGAGCGCGGCGATGGCGTCGGCGTCCGGGGCGGGGTCGAGCGGGTCGATCGTCGTAGGCCTTGCGCCCGCCGTGCGCTGGGCGCCGCCCACGGCGCCGTTGTCCACCCACGCCGCGTGCTGTTCGAGATCGGCGGCGGCCATCCCGGCCACGGCCGCCTCACCGAGTACGGAGAATCCGGCGGTGTTCTGCACGGAGGTCAGGTCCAGCGGACAGCCGTCCTCGTTGCCGAGGCTGGTGGCCGGCAGGTTGCCCCGCTGCCCGTCGGGCCCCGCCGTGCGGTCCGGCTCCTCGCCGTCGGCGTCGGCCCACAGCACGGCCGTACGACCCTCGGCCGCGGTGGCGACCGCCTCGGCCGTCAGGACGAGGCCGGTCGCGCCGGTACAGGAGACGGCGACGTCGGCACGTGTCAGCTCGGCCGGCACCGATTCCATCGGGACCGCGCGGGCCGCCACGTCCGTGTCGTCGCCCTCCATCAGGCGTTGTCCATACTGCTCTTCGAGCAGGTGGGCCAGGCGCTCGGCCCGGTCGAAGGTCCGGTTGGCGACGACGACCTCGGCGACACCGGCACGCGCGAGCGTGGCCGCCGCCAGGGAGGACATCGATCCGGCCCCGATGACCAGGGCCTTCTTGCCCCGGGCCCATTCCCGTATGTCACCGCCCTGCGCCAGCTGCTCCAGGCCGAAGGTGACCAGGGACTGCCCCGCGCGGTCGATGCCGGTCTCGGAGTGGGCCCGCTTGCCGACCCTGAGGGCCTGCTGGAACAGGTCGTTCAGCAGGCGGCCCGCGGAGTGCAGGTCCTGGGCGCGGGCCAGGGAGTCCTTGATCTGGCCGAGGATCTGCCCCTCGCCGACGACCATCGAGTCCAGCCCGCAGGCCACCGAGAACAGATGGTGGACGGCCCGGTCCTCGTAGTGCACGTAGAGATAGGGGGTGAGCTCCTCGAGGCCGACCCCGCTGTGCTGGGCGAGCAGCGTGGACAGCTCGGCGACACCGGCGTGGAACTTGTCCACGTCGGCGTAGAGCTCGATGCGGTTGCAGGTGGCGAGCACCGCGGCCTCGGTGGCCGGCTCGGCGGCGACCGTGTCCTGCAGCAGCTTGACCTGCGCGTCCGCGTTCAGCGAGGCCCGCTCCAGGACGCTGACCGGGGCGCTGCGGTGGCTGAGTCCGACGACGAGAAGGCTCATGCCGGCATCACGGCGGGCATGTCCCCGTCAGGCCCCTGATCGGCGGACTGGTTACGGGCGGCGACGGCCGGGGCGCCCCCGTCGGAGGCGGCGGCCTCCTCGCCGGCCTTGCGCTGCTCGTGGAAGGCGAGGATCTGCAGCTCGATGGAGAGGTCGACCTTGCGCACGTCGACGCCCTCGGGCACGGACAGCACGGTCGGCGCGAAGTTCAGGATGGAGGTGACACCGGCGGCCACGAGCCGCTCGCAGACCGCCTGGGCGGCACCGGCGGGGGTGGCGATGACACCGATCGACACGCCGTTGTCCTGGATGATCTTCTCCAGGTCGTCGGAGTGCTGCACCGGGATACCGGCGACGGGCTTGCCCGCCATGGCCGGGTCGGCGTCGATGAGCGCGGCGACCCGGAAGCCACGGGAGGCGAACCCTCCGTAGTTGGCGAGGGCGGCGCCGAGGTTACCGATACCGACGATCACAACCGGCCAGTCCTGGGTGAGGCCCAGTTCGCGGGAGATCTGGTAGACGAGATACTCGACGTCGTAGCCCACACCCCGGGTCCCGTAGGAGCCGAGGTACGAGAAGTCCTTGCGCAGCTTCGCGGAGTTGACCCCCGCGGCGGCCGCGAGCTCCTCGGAGGAGACCGTGGGTACCGAGCGCTCCGACAGCGCGGTCAGAGCGCGGAGATACAGCGGAAGCCGGGCGACGGTGGCCTCGGGAATCCCTCGGCTGCGGGTCGCCGGTCGGTGAGTTCGGCCAGTTGCCACGGTGCTCCTGCGGGTAGAGCGGGGCTGTAGGCGGTCATACGTCCCTACATGACCGCCCCGTCGAAAGCAGGCTATGTCTTTGTGAACGCGTGCACAAAGATGGTGTCCGATTTGCCCGCCCAACGTGACCGGGCTCACGCGCCCCCGGCGCACTCCCGGGGAACCGGCGCACAAGCGCCGCCGTTCCTTCGCTTCTGGGGGCAAAACCGCACACTCTCCTCTGTGTATCCCGCCCCCGAGACCAGTCACCCTCGATCCTAAGCGACCCTTACGGCCGCTTTGGACTGCTCGGTCAGTCGCCCGACGGCCGGACTCAGTCGGTCAGGGCCTTGCGCAGACGGCCCTCGTCCACACGCCAGAACGTGTGCTGCCTGCCGTCCACCAGCACAACCGGGATCTGCTCCCAGTACTGGTCGTGCAGTTCCCGATCCTCGGTGATGTCCTTCTGCTCCCAGGGGACTCCGAGATCACCACACACCTTCTCCACAACGACCTGTGCGTCATCACACAGATGACATCCGGGCTTGCGGATCAGGGTGACGAGCCGGTCCCGAGGGGGCGTGCGGCGAAAGAGGGGACTCATGTCGGCCATTGTCGCGCGCCCGCGACACGCCGGCCCCCGCTCTTCCAACGGCGTCTTTAACGACACGCTCGCCGAGAGTTCACAGGCTCCAAACCTCTCGACTCCGGAACCCCCGAACAAACTGGCTATGCTCACGCCATGGCCGCTCTCGGATGGCTCACTCCCCGTAGGCGCTCCGCCACGGCGCGGAGCGTTTTGGCAGGCGAGGCCTCGGCGGAGGCAGCCCGCAAATCCACGCAGGAAGCTTCCGCCACGACCGAGGAACCGCAGTTCCCGGTCCACGGCGACGACCGGGCCGCCGCCTTCTTCGACCTGGACAACACCGTCATGCAGGGCGCCGCGCTCTTCCACTTCGGGCGGGGCCTGTACAAGCGGAAGTTCTTCGAGACCCGCGACCTCGCGAAGTTCGCCTGGCAGCAGGCGTGGTTCCGGCTGGCCGGCGTCGAGGACCCCGAGCACATGCAGGAGGCCCGCGACTCGGCCCTGTCGATCGTCAAGGGCCACCGCGTCGCCGAACTCCAGTCGATCGGCGAGGAGATCTACGACGAGTACATGGCCGAGCGCATCTGGCCCGGCACCCGCGCCCTCGCCGAGGCCCACCTGGACGCGGGCCAGAAGGTCTGGCTGGTGACGGCGGCCCCCGTCGAGATCGCCCAGGTCATCGCCCGCCGCCTGGGCCTGACCGGCGCCCTGGGCACGGTCGCCGAGTCGGTCGACGGCGTCTACACCGGCAAGCTCGTCGGCGAACCGCTGCACGGCCCCGCGAAGGCCGAGGCGGTCCGCGCGCTCGCCGCGGCGGAGGGCCTGGACCTGACCCGCTGCGCCGCCTACAGCGACTCGCACAACGACATCCCGATGCTGTCCCTGGTCGGCCACCCCTACGCCATCAACCCGGACTCCAAGCTGCGCAGGCACGCCCGCCAGCTGGACTGGCGCCTGCGCGACTACCGCACGGGCCGCAAGGCGGCCAAGGTCGGCATCCCCGCGGCGGCCGGCGTGGGGGCCGTGGCGGGCGGCACGGCGGCCGCGATCGCCCTGCACCGCCGCCGTCGCTGACGACCCGATCAATCCGGGACACCATCGTTTGCGGGATGACAACGCCCGTAAATCCAACTGGCGTACCCCCAAAACCTCGTATCCAGTCCTCTTGGCTGGACACGGCCACAACACGCCCTGCACTCCGCCGCAATCCGAACCCTTCCGATCAACAGCTGTTCACAATCCGGCACTTGATCCGGCGTCAATCGGTTACGGAAGCGACGTAATCGATGATTTGAGCAACTCGGTGTAGCAGAGCCTGCACGAAGCGTTATTCTCCTCAGACGCAAACCGGTACCCCTCCGTCGCTACGACGGGTGAAAGGTCCCGCACTGCACGTGATGGAAGCTCTGCCTCTGGGAGTCCCGTGTACCCACACGTCGGGGTTGACGCCTCGGGCCTGGCTACGCTGCGCGCAACGGTCCTCGACCTGTTGCGCGGCTTCGTCCCCACCGCGTACGCCGTCCCCGCATTCGCCACCGCCGCACCCGTAGGCCCTTGCTATGCACTGGCCGACGGCAGCGCCGCGGTCGGCAGACGAGGGCGCCCGTCCGGCGGGGCCACCGCCCGTCGGCCCGCGGCGGACAGCGACAGCGCCCGCATGATGGACCTGGTGGAGCGCGCCCAGGCCGGCGAGGCCGACGCCTTCGGCCGTCTCTACGACCAGTACAGCGACACCGTGTACCGGTACATCTACTACCGGGTCGGAGGAAAGGCGACAGCCGAGGACCTCACCAGCGAGACCTTCCTGCGAGCCCTGCGCCGCATCGGCACGTTCACCTGGCAGGGCCGCGACTTCGGCGCCTGGCTCGTGACCATCGCCCGCAACCTCGTGGCGGACCACTTCAAGTCCAGCCGCTTCCGCCTCGAGGTCACCACCGGCGAGATGCTCGACGCCAACGAGGTCGAGCGCTCCCCCGAGGACTCCGTCCTGGAGTCCCTCTCCAACGCCGCCCTGCTCGACGCCGTACGGCGGCTCAACCCCCAGCAGCAGGAGTGCGTGACACTCCGCTTCCTCCAGGGCCTCTCCGTCGCCGAGACCGCCCGCGTGATGGGCAAGAACGAGGGCGCCATCAAGACCCTCCAGTACCGGGCCGTCCGCACTCTCGCCCGGCTCCTCCCGGAAGACGCCCGCTGACCGGCCCGCACGCTCGGCGACATCCAACTCACGTTCCGTGACGGTTCGTTGGCTTCGGCATCCGATCAGCCGGGGTCCGTAACCCAAGTGCCGCGCCGCTCGTTGTGAGGGATGCAGGCTCCCTGTGGTCACCCCCTGGCCGACCCCGATCACTCGATCAGGTGGTTGAGGTCAGGGTGTGCAACCCTCAGGACCCCCTGGGGAGTCGACCGTCATGACGAGAGGAGGTGCCGCCAGTGATCGCGAACGTATCGGCACACCGGCGGGCGAACGCCTTCGCCCAGGCCCTGGAGGAGCAGTCCGAGCAGGGCACGGCGGCCGAGCAGCCCGAAGGTTCGGCACCGGCCCCGGCACCCGCGGAACAGACCGAACCGGCACGCCTGACGGCGCTGGCCTCCGGTCTCGACGCGCTGCCCAAGCCGGAGCTCGACCCGGAGGTCAAGGTCGTCCAGCGGGCCCAGCTGGTGGCCGCCTTCGAGGCCATGCTCCAGGAGGGCACCGCAGGAGGCGGGGCGACGGACCGAGCGGTTCCCGGACAGCGCTCCCGTGGCGCCCACCGCGCCGACTCACTGAAGAAGTTCCGGCCGCGTTCCCGGCTCGCCAAGGGCCTCACCGCGGGCGGGCTCAGCGTCGGTGTGGCCGCGAGCGCCTTCGGCGGAGTCTCCGCCGCCAGCTCCGACGCCCTGCCCGGCGATTCGCTCTACGGCCTCAAGCGCGGCATCGAGGACGTGAAACTCGGCCTCGCCGACAGCGCCGACGAGCGCGGCCGGGTCTACCTCGACCACGCCTCCACCCGGCTCAGCGAAGCCCGCCGCCTGATGGAGCGCGGCCGCAGCGGCCCCCTGGACCACGAGTCCCTGGGCGAGATCCGCCGCGCCCTGTCCGGCATGCGGCACGACGCGTCGGAAGGCCACCGGCTGCTCAGCGAGGCGTACGAGCACGACCCGGACTCCCTGGGCCCCATCCAGGCCCTGTCGGCGTTCTCCCGCTCCCACCGCGAGGCCTGGGGCGAACTGCGTGAGAAGCTCCCCGTCCAGCTCGGGGACGTCAGTGACCAGGTGTCGTCGGTGTTCGACGCCATAGAGGAGGATGTCGCCCCGCTGCGCTCCCTGCTCCCCGAGCCCCCGGCGAAGAACGGCGGCGAAGGCAAGCACCGAGGCGCCTCCGAGTCGGCCTCCACCGGCTCCTCCGCCACCGACCGGTCGGCCCAGCCCGGCAAGAGCGGCGGCGGGCGCACCGACAAGGGCGGCACCGGCGGAACCAGTGGCAGCCCCAGCCGCTCGGCGGGCTCCGGCAGCGACAGCGACGGCCTGCTCGGCGGCAGCACCGGCGGCCTCCTCGACCCGCCGAAGGACAGCGAGGCGAGCACCTCACCGTCCGCGGAGGGCAGCCCGACCGTCCCCAAGCCGGACGTGACGCTCCCACCGCTGCTGCCCGGCCTGCTGCCCGGCCTGGGCATCGACGGCGAGGACGCGCACTAGACGGCGCTGGGCGCCCCTGTGAGG